>JBDHXS010000224.1:0-9447 GCA_039810845.1 Runella sp.
CGAATGTGTCCAACTCAAATACGACCCCAAAAAAGTTTCCTATGCCGAGTTGTTAGAAGTGTTTTTCCGGGTCCATGACCCAACCACCAAAGACCGTCAAGGTAATGACGTAGGACCGCAATATCGCTCAGTTATCTTTTATCACGATGCCGAACAAAAAGCACTGGCCGAAAAAGCCATCAAAGAACTGAATGCTTCGGGCGCTTACAGCAAACCGATTGTAACGGAAGTAACCAAAGAAGAGAAGTTTTACCCGGCAGAAGCTTACCACCAAAACTTTTTTGCAAACAATCCCAATCAGGGATATTGTGCCTTTGTAGTGGCTCCCAAAGTGGAAAAATTCCGCAAGGTATTTAAGGAGAAGTTAAAAGCGCACTAATACTTTTCTGATTATTAAAAGCCCAGAAAATGGGCTTTTTTTGTATAAAATAAAAAACACAGAATAGTTTAGACTATCGCAAGAGCAGTGCTATTTCCAGAAACTTGGTTTTTTGTTTGTTCCTCCCAGCTCTCGGCAGTCACTACAGGGTGCAGTGCCAGTGGTGTACCAAAGCTCTGGTGAACCAGGAACAGGGTATTGCACCAAAATTAGGTGAGAGAGCTTCTCAAACAGCCTTATCGCCTCAGATTCTGGTAAAGTATCTGTGGGTTGGCAAGATTGATCTAAGAAAGTAAGCCCACCCAATTTTTCCGTGATAAACAGTCGTTTTTCTTCTAAAGAGGAAGCACTGAAAAAACCAAAAACAATTTCATTTGGATCGCTTAGGCAGGAGATATTGCCCGTTACCTGCGAGGGTTGAGGATCGAATAATCCACCAGTTCCCTCATTGGTTTTGGAGAGAGCAGTCCAGTATTCAAATTCCTGCTGTGAAATACCGTACTGCTTTACCAAGATACTGTATTTAATCCGTAGCTTGTCGCCAAGTACGGGTACAAAAGTAATCGGTATGTCCCTAATGACATCTTTACTGAGCTTAACAGAAGATGCGACCGTAATAAATGCTGATTTTTGGCTCCCCCAGCAGGTATTAATGTCTTCTGTTCGTGCTTTAATTTGTTTTCCTATTACTTCATAGCCTGAATACAACGGCATTTGATACTGCCAAGTTTCCTCAAAATTCCAGCGGTAGAAGTGGGTTTTATTCAATGGGTCATGCGTGTTAACATTGATTTGTACGCCTGTATTGTCTGGGTTCACTCGGTAGGTAACACTGTCAATAGGAGGCGTTTGCATAGCAGGTACATAGAGGGAAATGTATTCTTTTCTATCCTTCGTCTTGATACGAAGCCGAAACTTTTCGTTGTCTAAATAAGAAATAGCTCCTAACGTATAAGTACCGGGTTGCACTTCAATGAAGTTGAAATTGCTGCCTTTATCACCTTCAACGCTGACTTTTGCCTCGCGCTCAACCTCTGGCGGGTTTTTCTCGTGTACATTTTGGGTACGACTTAGTTTAATTTGGCTGTTCGCCAAAGGACTAATATTCAAAGAACCGTCTACCACAAGATAGCTTCTGGCATGTGTAATTTCAGGAGGTGCATAAGGTTGGAGACAACTGTGCAGTAAACACAGTACCAACGACAGAATGGATAGATAGAATAGCTTAGGCTGATTTTTCATGGTGTGTCAGACTTATCCTATAAAGCCTTGTCCTTTATGAGAATACCTAAAGAAACACAGAGAAAAATAACACAGCCTCTTTTGCTACTCCTCCAGCAACTCCGTTTCCACTTCCAGTGAATCCAACGTGGCACTGCCAAACTGGGTGACCATGGCTACGTCGGCAGCATCTCTGCCGTAACCAAGAACAATGCGGTAGCCGTGCGTTTCAGATTGTACGGCGTCAAACGTGTACCATTTTCCTCCTACGTAGGCTTCAAACCAAGCATGTAAATCCATGAAATTGAGTTTGTCTAAGTAGCCCACAGTCATTCGGGCAGGAATAGACAAAGTACGGCACAAAGCAATACCCAAATGCGTAAAATCACGACACACGCCTATGCGTTGGCGGGCCAAATCTAATGCCGTGGTGTTGGAATTGGTGGTATTGTATTCGTAGCGAATATTATTGTAAATCCAACTTCTGATGGCTTCTACCTGCTCATATCCCCAAGTAGCATTACCAACTACCCATAGTGCCAAGTCGCGGAGTTCGTATAAGTCAGATTGGCAATAACGGCTTGGGGAAAGATACACCAATATTTCGGTAGGTAAGTTTTCTACCAGTATATAGGGTGGAAAGGGATAGGTAGGCTTCTCTACCTCATTTACTAAAACTTCTATTTCGGTTGTAATCGTCAGATTTCCAACAGGTAGCACCGCCCGTACACAGTGATTTTCATAAGAATCGTTATATTCGTTAAAAGGCACAAAAGGCTCAATTATAAAGTTTTCTTTGAGTACTGATTGTCCTTCCTGACGTCGGGGGCTAAGAAGCATTTGAACTGTTGTTGGGGTGTGTATTTGGTACTTGAATACACTTTTGCCTCTTATCTTCATATAACGAACGTCGAAATATAGTTTTGTGTAAAGTACCGAAAATTTCTCAAATTTTAGAAGGAAAATCGCAACCAATTTGCGTAAAAAATAAACAGACAGACCACGTTATATGATCTGTCTGCCTAAGTGATTGTACTCATTTCCAATGTAACCCCTTACATCGGTTTCTTCACGGATTTGCGTCCTATTGCGTACTCAATTCCTCCTAATAAATGTTGAACAAACAAAGGCTCAACGAACGATTCATCGGTATGACCTCCACCTGTATAAAACGAACGTCCACCATCAAACTCACGATACCAAATAAATGGGTGATTGACTCCATTTTTGCCTCCACTGTAAGTAGCTTCATCGAGCGTACCCAATACTTTAATTCCCATCACAATACTTTTATAATTATATAATTCATCAAAGCGTTTCCAGCGGTCGGGCAGCATAGTAGTAGAAGGGTGATTTTTATCGTGGATTTGTACTTCCATGCTTTGTTGCTTAGGATGACTCAAAAAGTAAGCTCCAACCAATTGATTGTACCAAGGCCAATCGTATTCGGTATCAGCCGCAGCATGAATTCCTACAAAACCGCCACCACCACGAATATATTGCTCAAAAGCAGCCTGTTGTGCATCATCGAGAATATTTCCTGTTGTACTCAAAAATACCACAGCTTTATATTTTTTAAGATTTTCTACGGTGAATACAGTTGCATCTTCGGTTGTATCTACCGCAAATTTGTTTTGCTGTCCCATCAGCATAATTGCTTCTCTTCCCTTAGGAATAGAGGCATGACGATAACCTTTCGTTTTGGAAAAAACTAAAATGGCATCTTTGGTAGCAGCAACCTTTTTCTTTTTTTGGCCAAACGAACTGATAGCGATGGTAAAAAGAAGGGTACAGAGGTAAAAATATTTTGTCATTCGTATAAAGTATTTTCTACCAAAAGACGTGTCTTTACAGAAACTACTTTTCTAAAAACCACGGAGAAACGGAGAATCACAGAGAAAGTTCCGCGTCTTTGCACGGCACGCCGCAGCGATGAATCAAAAATTACTTCTCACTCCTATCACCCGTCTTCTCATATTTTTTTGGCGCATACAAAAACCCAAAAGCTTCCGCGCCGTCACGCTCATGAACTTTATGGTGTATATAATGCGCCCGAATGATACGTTGTAGGTAGCGATTATTGGTTTTACATTTGATTTTGACCCGACGGTGTACAATCACATCGTGAAAAAGAAAGTAAGCAATGCCATATAACGTAATTCCAAAACCAATGTACATTAGCCAATACAGGTTTTCAATTTCGGAGCCTATCACAATCAAAGCCGTAGCCGATACGCCGAAAATGATACCAAAAAGATCATTGGTTTCCCACCAACCTTTATGATGTACATGGTGCGACTCGTGCCAATTCCACATAGGGCCGTGCATGATGTATTTGTGGACAAACCACGCAAAGCCTTCCATAAAAAGAAACGTTCCAAGAACAAGAAAAATAGAGAGTAACATATTATTTAGAAATAAATTCCAACTTACTAATACATTGAAAATCAGTATTTTGAAAAAATACAATTAACAGATAACCAATAACCGTTAACGGCTGCTTTGACATTCGTTTTTAGAAAAACCATTTTTCACCTTCCTTTGTTAGTGAACAAAACAAAAACATTGCAAAATTAGCTTTATGTCAGCACTTACCATACCCCAACGCCCAGCTCGAAAATTTTTGGGCGAAGAATTTTCACTAACTACTTGGGAACAACTTCAGCCATTTTACGAAAACCTTAAAAATCGTTCTATCTATTCAGTCGAAGAGTTAAGGCAATGGTTTTTAGACAAAAGCGAGTTGGAATCGTATCTGTCCGAAAATTTTGCTTGGCGTTACATTCGTATGACCTGCGACACTGCCAGCGAACAATATCAACAGGAATTCAACGATTTTGTGGAAAACTTTCAACCCTACCTCAGTGCTTATGGCAATGAGTTAGACAAAAAAGCTGTTGAAAGCCCCTATTTAGGTGAATTGAAAGATACAGGATTCGACGTTGCCCTTCGCAGTATAAAAAAAGCCATTGAGATTTTTCGCGAAGAAAATATACCCCTTCAAACCCAAATCCAAACCGAACAGGCCAAATACGGCGCCATGATAGGAGCAATGACGGTCAATGTAGATGGAGAAGAAATAACGCTTCCGAAAGCAGCTGACTATTTGCAATCAACCGATCGTAGCTTGCGCGAACAGGTATGGTTGAAAATCCAAACGCGTCGGTTGGAAGATAAAGTGGCACTGGATGAACTACTTAACAACCTGCGTGGCCTCCGCAACCAAACAGCCCTCAACGCAGGTTTTGCCAACTTTCGCGATTATATATTCGCCGCATTGGGTCGCTTCGACTATACTCCACAAGATTGTTTTAATTTTCACGAATCAGTAGCCGAAGCAGTTGTGCCTATGTTGAATGACATGGCCAATGAGCGCAAACAGGCGTTACAATTGGATACACTACGTCCGTGGGATTTGAAAGTAGACCCCGAAAATCGCCCGCCATTGAAGCCCTTTAGCACGGGAGAGGAATTGCTGGAAAAAACCATTGTCTGTTTTACACAGCTTGACCCTCAACTGGGCAATTACCTCAGCGTCATGAAAGCAATGGGACACCTTGATTTGGAATCTCGCAAAGGGAAATCGCCAGGAGGGTATAATTATCCGCTGGAAGAAATCGGTGTACCGTTTATTTTTATGAACGCGACCTCAAATCTCCGTGATCTGGTCACGCTTCTGCACGAAGGCGGCCATGCTGTACACAACTTTGTAACACGTGATTTGTTGCTGAATTCCTTTAAAAACCCACCCGCCGAAGTAGCTGAATTAGCTTCAATGAGCATGGAGCTATTGACGATGGATTATTGGAACATATTTTTTGAGAACGAAGAAGACCTTCGTCGGGCTAAAATTCAACACTTGGAATCTATTATTGAAACTTTGCCATGGGTGGCAACCATTGATAAATTTCAACATTGGTTATATGAAAATCCAACACACAGCATCGAAGAGCGTCAAAGCAGATGGTTGAAAATTTATGAGCAATTTAGCGACTCTGTTACGGATTGGAGCGGTTGTGAGGATTTCAAAAAATACATTTGGCAAAAACAGTTGCACATTTATGAAGTACCTTTTTATTATATCGAGTACGGCATGGCGCAATTGGGGGCTGTGGGAGTATGGCGTAATTACAAACAGGATCCACAGCAAGGTCTTGAAGGCTATCTAAATGCCCTCAAGCTTGGTTATACGGTTCCTATCAGCGAAATCTATGCTGCAGCCAATATCCCGTTTGATTTTTCAAAGGAATACATCACTGAGTTGATGAGTTTTGTACGAGAGGAATTAGAAAGATTGAAAAAGTAGGCTATTAGAACGGTCTCGAAAGAGGAAATTCAGGATTATTTTCAAAAATGCAAAAAAAAATCATCTCTGTTGTCCAGTTTCTTTTCGGTCGTTCGTCATTCGTACAAATTCAATAATTTTATTCACAAAAAACACAACTTACCATGAACAAGTACATGCTCGCTTTCTGGAATGCTATTCCTTCTGAACAGGATTTTGCTCAAATGTCGCCTGAAGCAATGCAGGCAGAAATTCAAAAATGGAATGACTGGATTGGTGGCATTGCAGCCCAAGGCAAGATGATTTCGACCGAAGGGCTTTATCCTACGGGCAAAACCGTTTCGGGTTCTAACCACGTCATTACCGACGGGCCGTTTACAGAAGGAAAAGAAATCATCGGTGGCTTTATGATTCTCACCGCCGACAGTATCGACGAAGCCGTAGAATTATCCAAAGGATGTCCTATTTACGATTCAGAAGGAAGAGTAGAAGTTCGCGAAATTCAGAACTTTAATTGATTTTTGGAATGACGGAAGTCAACCAATTGGCTGAGCATCTTTTTCGACATGAGTCGGGGAAGATGCTCGCCGTCATCACCCGTTTATTTGGATTTCCCAACTACGACATAGCCCGCGATGTGGTGCAAGATACCTTACTGACAGCCATGCAGTCTTGGAAACTGAACGGCATCCCTGACAACCCAACGGGTTGGCTTTATGCGACGGCCAAAAATAAAGTACTCGACCGTTTGCGTAGAGAGAAATTTTTTGCAGAAATCAGCCCCAATATTGCCTATCAACTTGAGTCAGAACAACAAATGCAGATTCATATTGACCACCTGTTTCTTGACCATGAAATTGAAGACAGTCAACTTCGAATGATGTTTGCTTGTTGTCACCCCAGTTTGCCTCCTGAAGCTCAAATTACCCTCATTTTACGCACCCTCTGTGGACTAACTATTCCCGAAATAGCAAAGGCTTTTTTATCCAACGAAGAGACTATTAACAAACGGCTTTACCGAGTTAAAGACAAAATCAGAAGTACTCCAATTGAATTGGAAGTGCCAGTGGGCGACGAACTTTTGCCGCGTTTGGATGTGATTCTGAAAGCGGTTTACTTACTGTTTAACGAAGGGTATAATTCTCAGAACCCTGATCAGCTCATCAAAAAAGAACTTTGTGAAGAAGCTATACGCTTAGGTCTTTTACTGCACCAACACCGTTTTACCAACCTTCCCAAAACATCGGCACTCCTTTCTCTAATGTATTTTCAGGCGTCCAGATTTGACGCGCGTCAGGACGAAGAAGGAAATATTGTCTTATTAGCACACCAAAATCGTCAAAAATGGAATCGCAACCGAATAGAAAAAGGTGTTGAATTTCTAAATAACGCCTCTCAGGGTTCCGAAATCAGTACTTATCACCTTGAGGCTGCCCTCGCGAGCTATCACGCCCAAGCCGATAGTTTTGAAAACACCAATTGGAAAGCCATTACGTATCTGTATCGGTTGTTGGAACAAATCAATCCAAACATCATGGTGCAGTTTAATAAAGCCATTGCCATAGGATTTGCCGACGGCTCTCAACGCGGAATTGATGCCCTGCTTACCATCAAAGGATTGGAAAAAAGTCCTTATTACCACACCGCTTTAGGTGATTTTTATGCAAAAATAAAAGAAAACAGTACAGCAAAAAATCATTATGAAACTGCCATTCAACTCACTACTTCGAAAGCTGAATGGCAGTTGATTTGGAAGAAAATTGAAAGTGTCTCCTAACTTTACTCGTATTCCACAGGCTCTAAAAAGCCCATTTTTCCCGATTGATAATCCTGTATTGTTTGCATGATTTCAGCTTGAGTGTTCATCACAAAAGGCCCATAACTCGCAATCGGTTCATTGATGGGTTCTCCACCCAAAATCAACAACCGTGCGCCTTCCGAATCCGTTGAAATGGTGACCCATTCACCTTGTTGGCTGAGTTTGGCAATACTCTTGGCAGCCGCTTTTTCAGTTTCGTTTATTAAAACTTCTCCCTGTGCTACATGAATCGCTACATTAAATCCTTCGGGCAATTGTAACTCAAATTTACTTTCGCCCGACACAACCACCTCTGCCAATAACACAGGCGTATAAGTCAATGCGGGGCCTTTTACACCTTTCAATTCTCCTGAAATAACCCGCAACTGTGTCTTATCATTGAGTTGAACAGAAGGAATCTGCGCAGAAGCCAATTCTTGGTAACGCGGTTTTTCCATTTTATGCGCTCTTGGAAGATTCACCCACAACTGTACAAAATCCAAAATACCGCCTTGACGCGAGAAATTGGCTTCGTGTTTTTCCTCGTGAACCAAACCCGACGCAGCCGACATCCATTGTACATCTCCTGCAAAAATGACGCCCTTATTGCCCGCCGAATCGCGGTGCTGCAATGCCCCTTCAAACACGACAGTTACCGTTTCAATGCCTCGGTGCGGATGTTCATCCACCCCCTTGGGTATCCGTGAGGGTTTTACTTGCATCGGGCCGTGGTGGTCGAGCATAAGAAACGGGCTAAAGTCCTGAAATCGTTGGGAGGGAATCATACTTTGTCCCACAAATCCATCGCCCACTTGCTGTGGGCGGCCTTGCCATACGTATGAAATGGTTTTGAATATTTTCATTTGGATTGGTTTAAAACCCAGTTAATGTGATTGACCTCGTCTTGAAAAATACTGTGCGGAGCATTAGGATAGATTTTTTCCGTTACGTTCGCTCCTAAATTTTTGAATACTGTCGTACTGTCCTGAACACGGTGCAGCGGCACGTGTGCGTCTATATCTGAACATCCCAAAAAGATAGGGGTGCCTTTAAAATCACCCGAATAACGTTCTGGTTTGATAGAATCGCCAATGACACCGCCGCTCAAAATGAAAATACCACCGAATAGCTGCGCATTCTGCCCCACAAATTCTGAAGTCAAACACGCTCCTTGCGAAAATCCTAACAGATAAATCTGCTGAGAATCAAAGCCTTTCTGCTTTATATTTTCTACCAATTGACCCAACACCTGCAACCCTGCCGATAAACCGGGTTCATTTTGAATTTCGGGAGCCAGAAAACTGTACGGATACCACGTATTTCCCGTGGCTTGCGGTGCTGCCAACGCAAAATCTTCTACATTAAGTTCGGCAGCTAAACTCAGAATACTCTGCGCACTTGCTCCACGCCCGTGGGTCATGATGAGTACGCGTTTGGCTTGGGCAAGCGGCTGGCCCGCCCAAACCGTGTTTTTTATGTTGTGCATATTCGTTGTCAGTTAGTTTAACCGCCACGGCGGACCGTCGCAATGGTCGCAATGGGAATCGCAACAGACGCAATAATTTGCGTCTGTTGCGCCAGCCTGCCGTTACAGTTCAAAATTAACGGATATTATATTTTTGATAAACGGCTTCCAGCGAAATTGGTTGCAATAGCTGCTCAATTTGTGCGCGATTGCGTTCCTGCCAAGGCGGCAATTTGAGCGCTTCACCCAATTTCGCTTTTTCTTCGTCCAGCAAAAAGCCCGGAGGCGTAGTGGCTACT
>JBDHXS010000225.1:0-9439 GCA_039810845.1 Runella sp.
AGTTACAAGTGCATTATGAAAACAGGCCGAAAAATCAGGATGAGATTCCATAAAATCCACCTGTTTTTGCAATTTGTGTGTATTTGTCCAATAATCATCCCCATCCATGGGTGCGATGTATCTTCCTTGTGCCAATTTGAGCGTTTCGATAGTATTGAAAAGGCCATTCTGCCCTAAATTCTTAGAATGTAAAACGGCCTTTACTTTACTGGGATACGCATTTTGATACGAAGTAATTACTTCCTGCGCACCATCGGTAGAACAATCGTCACCCACCAATATTTCAAAATCAAAATCAGTTTCCTGAGCAAGGGCACTTTCAATGGCTTTTCCTATGAAGGCCTTCTGATTATAGGTAAGAATGACGACGCTTACTTTCATTATACCGCAGGGGCTGGTGAGGCAAAAACTGTTTCTAATTGTTCAACTGTTGGGAAGTTGGGAGTTACGAGCTCTGTTTCTGGTTTATAAATATAGGCCATGGGATAACCACGTTCGATAAACGTTGGCTCTGACAAATTGTTATATCGTAACTGTACCGACCAACGAATATTCTTCGTGATATTATTACCAGATTGGTGCACCAAAAAGGCCGAAAATATTAATAAATCACCTACTTGAAATTCGGTTTGAACAAAATCTTCGCTATTAAGTTGGTCAGTAATTCCACCTTGATAACCCGAAGTACTTGAGGCTAATAACCCTATTTTGTGACTTTGAGGTATAACCTGCAATGCTCCTAAATCTGCACCTGCATCCACCAGTGGAAACCAAATGACAGTACTGTCCAACGACCCTTGTCCAGTACGCCAGTCTTGGTGAGCATCCAGTTTCCAGTGTTTGCTACCATCTTTTGAAAGAAAACGACTGTTGAACTGCATAGCGGGCCGTGCTCCAACGACGGGCTGTTCGATACCAATTTCTTTCAATAGGCTAATAATCTTTTCACTAACACCCAATTGGTGCAAAGAAAGGCTATGCTGAACGGTAAGTCCTGTGTTACGAAAAGCGTTAAAGTCTTTTTCAAAAAACTCAAACATCGCATTTTCAAATTCATCACGGTTATCAATATCAACCGTGCGTCCTGTTACGTGTTTGATTTGGGTTGCAAAAATTTCACGTGCCTCGCGATAGATGTTTTCTACTACGCTTTTATCTAAGAAATTACGGAGAAGCAAAAAGCCCTCTTGACGAAACTGCTCTAATAATGTTGACATCTTACTGATTAGTTTGGTTTAATAACCTTCAATGTTACTGCGCAACTACCTTTTAAAGAATGACATTGGTCAAACCTAAAAGATAAAGTTACAATAAACGTTCCAAATTTTAATCTTCCCAAACTGCATACGCAAAACCTGACGCCCCGAAACCATTACCATTGTACAATAAATATTTTTTGTCTTTATGCTCGTAGTAATTGGCGTAATTAATCATTTGATAATCAAAATCCTCGGGATTTTCTGATTTATGAATCCCTACCAAATGGTCTTTGCGTACCCAATGTTCCCCGTCCACAGATTCTGCATAGCCTAACCGATAGCTTTGGTTACGGTCGGTGCGATAATCGCGTGTATGACGGTAAGAATAATACATTTTATAAATACCATTTTCTTTAAAAACGCTTGGGCGGCCTACCGCGTGCAGAAAATCGTCAAAATCAAGCGTTGGTACATCACTGATATTCCAGTGAATACCGTCGGTCGAAGTAGCTGATTGTCCACGATAGTAAGGTTCAGGATAACCGTGAATGTACTCGCACTTATGACCCGAAATGTACCACATGCGCCAGATGCCATCATCTTCACGAATAACCGAGGGTTGTGCTGCCCAAATAGGATTTTGAATACTGCGATCCATAATAGGCCCCACAAACATCTTTTTAAAGGTCAATCCCCCATCGTGACTCACTGCCAATCCCATGGAAAGGCGATATGAATTGTAAGTACGGTTCCAACCCGTATAATAAAGCCAAATATCGCCATTGGGCATATCTACAAACCACGCAGGCATAGAGCCTGTTTCGTCATATTCGCCAGGGCCACCCAACTCTAAAACAGGTCTGTCGTGGATGTATAAAATCTTTGAAGGGTCGTCGTAATCTACGTCAATAAACGTTGGCTGAGAGTATCCCTGATCGTTACGGGATGAAAAATAAACCCGTAAAAACTCGGGATGTTTATAAGCAAACGGGACCTGTGCGTGCGAACGGCTATGCGCCATCGAACCATCAGGTTTATAAATAACTCCTTTTTTTATCCACATGATATTATCAACATTTGTCGTGCTGAAAGCACCTAAAATCCAATTTTAGCAATCTATTAGACCCTTTCAGGGTGACAAAATCAATTATTGTTCACTTTTTTCTGCTCTAAGTTTCCAGTTATCCACAAAATCCTTCCCTGGAATCGGCAACTCAACGTCAATTTCGGGTGCTTTGGCAGCCACAGTATACTCCATGACATAGAAGCAATTACCAAAAATATAATGAAGTTTGAAGTTCTCCACTCTATCTGGCAAATCTTCAAACGGGACTTCTGCACGGAAAAGGGGATTCGCCTTCCAAAGAATTTGGTAAGTAGGCTCTTTACGAAGCCAAGGTGCCATGCTTTCATCGCCAATTACTACTTTACCCCCTACTTTTACCACGCGAGTTAGTTCGGCAAACGCCTTTTTACGCTCTGAAAACGTATTGATACCTCCAAAGTGGAAAACCGAATCGAATGTTCCGTCAGCGAAAGGAAGATAAGAACCATTTCCTAAGAAATAATGCACATCGACCTCTTTGGGTTGGAGTTTTTGGGTAGCCAAGCGCAACATATTGGGCGACAAATCTGAAAGCACAGCAGTACCGCCAGGGCTGATTTGGTCAATAATCAATGCCGAATCTTTACCAGTACCTGCTCCCACTTCCAACACAGTTTGTCCAGGTTTTAAATCCATCAGCCCAATCATAAATTGACGGGTAGCAGCCTCATCAGAATGATTAAGCGTTTCAAATACCCACGATACTCCTCGGTCGTAGCGTTGATAAGCTTGATCGTACAGGTATTGCTCACGGGCATCGTCTGCAAACAATTCGCGTGGGTGAACCATGTCAACAATCCCCGAATCCAATACTGGATAAACGGTACCATCAGGAGCAGTGAGCGATAAGCCATCATCGGCAATTTGTAATGGCTCTCCCGTATTTGGGCTAACCAACGATTCAAGGAATTGAGTATTTGTCATTATTTATGAATATTCTAAAGATTCAAAATTAGCTTAACTTTTAAACTTTGACAAAGTTCTGAGCTAAGCGCATAGCCTTTATTAAAGGTTTAGTGATGCCACAACTTATTGTTCAGCATTTCTTATATACACTCGTGTCTGTTCTGTCTCTCCAACCAAGTGATAGTTTTTTGTAATAAATTCATTTAATTCAGGAAATGCCTCATGGGCGTGTGTAGTGCGGTCATTCAGCCAAAGACTGTTAGGGACTGCATCCACAAACACTTTCGGACGATTATGCTCCAAATCAGCCAAATAGCGTTGATAGTACTTTTCTCGCATCGGATGCGGATAAATACATCGTTCTGAATGATTTTCTGCTGTTCCCTGAGGCATTTGTGTTTCAACATGATAACGACACATCCATCCCCATACAGCCAAACGGTCTCTGGAAGTAGCATGTTGCATGATCAATTTAGAAACCTTGCTGACTCGCACACGGTGTTCAGCAGTTGAAACATAGACATTTAATGGTTGATGTTTGAGGATTTTATAACCAAAAACCGAGGCAAACGGTAACAGAATAAGCAACGCTGTTAAGCTACTAATTTGTTGATTTTTAAAGCTTTTATCAATAAAAAGCGTACCCGTTAACCCAAAAGGATAAATGCAAAGATTTAAGTAATGAACAAAATCGTTACCCGATTTAGTAGCGGCATAAAGTGAGGTCAACAACCAAAGGCCAGCGAAAAAAATAATTCCCACAGGAGTTTTACTTTCATTTCCCTGTGTCCTTTTAGGGAAAAATATGGCTACTAATGAACTCAAAACTAAACTTATCAGAAACACTAAAAAATCAGGACTTTTGGCAAAAAATGAAGGTATTCTCAAAATGGAATCCATTACGGAACTTCCTCCGGCGTAAATCAAATTACCAAGCACATAAAAGTCCCAAAAATCGTCTAAAACCCCATACACCGCTGCCCAAGCGATGGTCAGTAAGGGAAAAGTGAACCCACCTATGATTAATGCTACTGCATTCCTGAAGAAATTTTTAGGTTGAAAAGTAAAGACCAACGAAAATAGTCCAACGACCGCGGCTTGCGGTACTACCTGAATTTTAGCAAAAGGACTCATTCCCAATACAAAGCCTAACCAAAACATCCCCAATAGTGCTGCTACTCGTCCAGATTTACAATCCCTAAAAAGCCTCGACAATAACCAAAGTCCCAAATTCAACAAAAACACGGGCAGTTGCTCACTCGAATAGTGGACAAAATCAGCATCTTGTGTAAATGCCACCAAAAATAACGGCGGTAATAAGGCCAAACGAGCTACAGAAGCAGTGAAGAAATTTTTGACACTTTGATAGAAAAACCACAAACTTCCCAGCACACAAAATAATCCTACCAATCTTGCTGAGATGTAGTCAAGGGTTAACCTAAACAAAGAAGGAATAAGCAAAACATAATTATCTAAAGGGCCAATTGTCGTGCCATCCACCGATTGCCAGTAAACGGGATATTGCCGCAAGGTGAGGGCATGGGCAATCATTTGACTTTCGTCAGGATTTATCTCTTGATTGAAAATCACAACAGCTAATCGCATCAGTATTACTAATGTGCCCGAAGTTACCAAAAAAAGAAGTTCCTGAATTCTAATTTTATTCCCATAAGCCAGCAATACTATCACGGCTGCCAATACATAGCCGAGCACAAAGTAAACTACAGGAAACTCATCGAAACTTAACACAGAATAAGTAAGCTGTTAGTGAAAATTTAAGGCCCGTTTTACTAAAAACTGTGAACTGAAGGTTGTGAATTGTTCACTTCATCCACTTTTTCAATAAAATCACGGTATTGAAGTACAGGGATAAATTGCTGTTGAGTGCGGTATTGTAACACCATAAATACCAAAAATAATGAAATCAGGAATGATTGCAACACCACAATCAGCAAAGCAGAACTTAATGTAGAGGCCCAACCCGGTGACGCATTGTTGATCCATTTCAAAAATAAGACGACAACAATGACAAACAGAGCAGCCACCGACATCCCTATAGAGAAAATTAAAATCCGAACCGCTGTTACATCAATCAAAACCGAAATCGTACTGAGGCCATGTAAAACCAGCGATACAAAATTCATTTTACTCTCTCCCGCCAATCGTTTTCCGCGTTCTGTAGGTACAGCTTCGTACGGAATTCTGGATTTGATAATTCCTCCAGGAAAGTTGTTCCAAATTTCCGACACTCTCACCAAATTCTGCAAGCGTCGTTGCGGAATGAGAGAGAAATTACCAAAAGTAATTATTTTGCCAGTCAATTGCCTGAAAATGAACTTATAAATTCCGTAAAAAAAACGAAAACTAAAACTTTCCTGACGCTTGGTCCGTTGAGCAAAAATTATACGGTCGGGTGATTTTTTAGACGCACCCACAAGGGCATTGATATCTTTGGGTGCATCTTCACCATCGGCGTCCATCACAATCACCTTATCACAGGGTACTTCTTTGGCAATATACGACAAGCCGATTGCTATTGCTCGTTGATGCCCGAGATTACGATAAAGACGTACTATCTGTACTTTGCTTCCTCTAAAAAGTGTCAATTGTTCTAAATCCTGACTTGAACAATCATCCACAATAACCAAAGACGTAGCAACCAGTGTGTCGGTCGCTACGTCTTCGTTAATGCGTTCGATGAGCAGGTTCAGCGCCTCCCAATCGTTGTATTGTGGTATGAGTATGACGTATTTAGGAGTCATTTAACGTTATACAGGCAATGCTAAACGAGCGGCAATACCGTCGTGAATTTGAACCAACGTTTGCTCAAGATTATAAGTCCAATTCCAATCAGGATAATGGCTCTTAAATTTGGTTAAATCGCTCACATACCAAATGTGATCCCCAATACGGTTGGTTTCGGAATAATGATACGTCAATTTTTTGCCCGCAATTTTTTCACAAATAGCAATGGCTTCCAACATAGAGCAGTTGGCATAACGTCCGCCACCAGCATTGTAAGCTTCTCCTGGACGGGGGTTTTTGTAGAAATGCCAAAACATATTTACTAAATCGTAGCTGTGAATATTGTCGCGTACCTGCTTTCCTTTGTAACCAAAAATGGTGTAAGGGTTACCGGTAATTGTACATTTCATTAAATAGGCCAAAAAGCCGTGCAACTGCGCTCCAGAGTGATTTGGACCCGTTAAGCAGCCTCCACGAAATACCCCTACTTTCATTCCGAAATAACGGCCGTATTCCTGACACATAATATCAGCAGCTACTTTGGAGGCTCCAAAAATTGAGTGCTTTGTATGGTCAAGGCTGTGGTGCTCATCTATTCCGTTTTTGTAATAAGCATGATCTTCTGAAATTTCCCAACGAGTTTCCAATTCTACTAACGGAAGGTAATTTGGATTGTCACCATATACTTTATTAGTAGAAGTGAAGATAAAGACCGCTTCTGGGCAATTTTGCCGAGTCATTTCCAGCATATTGAGTGTACCCACGGCATTTACACCAAAGTCGGTAAAAGGCTCACGCGCCGCCCAGTCGTGGCTAGGTTGAGCTGCCGCATGGACGATGAGTTTAATATCAGTCCCATATTCTTTAAAAATGGGTTCCAACTGGCTTACTTCACGAATGTCTGCGCTGTAGTGTCTATAATTAGTGTAAGCGTCCTGAATACGATTACGGTTCCATTCTGTATTACCATCTTGCCCAAAAAAATATTGACGTAAATTATTATCTACCCCAATAACAAGATCAAATTTATCGGCAAAAAACGCTACGGATTCGCTTCCAATCAATCCAGCCGAACCAGTCACAAGTGCAATATTCATACAAGAATCCTCTTTTTGAAGTGTGTTAATATTAGAAAACTTCTATTTTTCTTGAAATAAAGCTGTAAAATAAGCCAAAAAAGTTCAATTCGCCTAATCCGTAAAATAAGTCGGTTATTCTATTTTATCCAATTTGAAGGTAAATGTTGTTCCTTTTTCTACTTTGCTGGCTACTGTAATTTTTGAACCGTGAGCGTTAAGAATGTGCTTTACGATGGCTAACCCCAGTCCTGTTCCTCCTTTTTCACGCGAGCGACTTTTGTCAACTCGGTAAAAACGCTCAAAAATTCGAGGTAAATGTTCTGCTGGAATTCCAGGGCCATTGTCACGTACCGAAATCACAAAATGTTTTTTATCTTCCTCAAAATGTACAATTACCTTGCCATTATCTTTTCCATATTTTATCGCATTCTCAATGAGATTGGTCATTACTTGGACGATTCGCTGAGAGTCGGCTTTTACCCAAACATGCGGCATTTGGTCAGGTTTTATTTTCAATGTGGTATTTCGCTGATTAGCTTTATTCTCGAGTTGTTCACAGACTTCCAAGGTAAGTAAACGCAAATCCACCTTTTCTTTGTGCATTCTGATTTCGCCCGTTTCCATTTGCGAAAGCGCTACCAGATCTTTCACCAGGGCATCCAGCCCATCAAGACTTTTTGCGGCTTTCAAAAGGAATTTGTCTCGCACTTTTTCGTCATACATGGCCCCATCCAACAGCGTATGTATGAATCCTTGAGCAGCAAAAATGGGGGTTTTTAATTCATGAGAGACATCAGCCAAGAATTCTCTGCGAAATACTTCCAACTTTTTTAATTCATCAATTTCTTGCTGTTTTTTTGCAACATAAACGAAAATTTCCTGATTAAGCTTCTTTAATGGGTTCGGGTCGCTAATGATTGTTTTACGAGGAAAATTAAAATCCTTCAATTTGAGCCGTTGAATCGTCAGGTGCATTTTGGTTACTTCCCGATATACCAAGATTTCAATGGTATATAAAATCAGAAAAAAAGACCCAGAAAAGCTGGCCAGACCTACTACAAAAAGCATACTTTGGTTTACGCCATTTACAAAAGATAGGAATGCAACAGTAATAGCAGAAATCAGTAAGGCAAGTAAAAAAGCGGTAACACGCGGATTGAGTCGCATAAATAAAAGTTCAAATACTATATTTTGCAAAGTTAGCCAAATATTTTTATCGAAATTTTAAGAAAATGTTTTGTCTTCTACTTGACTATCCGTAACTTTGCGCTCCGTTTTGAAAATTGAAGTAAAGCAATGGCAAAGAAAGGTAACAGAATACAGGTAATTTTGGAATGCACTGCTCAGAAAGAATCAGGTGTTCCAGGGATGTCGCGCTACATCACTACTAAGAATCGTAAAAATACGCCTGCGCGTATTGAAATGAAGAAATACAATCCGTATTTGAAAAAAGTAACGGTTCATAAAGAAATTAAATAATTCGTTATTTGTTAATCGTTAGATGGTTGATTTAGTACTGTTAAACGATTGGCTATTAGCAATTAACCATTTTAAATTATACTAACAATGGCAAAGAAAGTAGTTGCAACCCTAAAAAAAGAAGGTGGTAAGACTTATGCTAAAGTGATTCAAGCAGTTAAATCACCCAAGACAGGCGCTTACACTTTTAAGGAGGTCATCGTTCCTACCGATGAGGTACAGGCTGCGTTGAAAAACTAATCCGCATACTTCTGTTACCACAACGATATTTAAGAAAGTCCCCTTGAGGGACTTTTTTTGTTGTACATTTGTTAATTAATAACAGAGTAAAATAGTAAAAGTTATTCTGTTTTTGTTAACTTTTATAAACTGTAAACTGCCGCACAGGCGGCCCCGCTACCATAACATGGGTTTATTTGATTTCTTCTCTAAAGAGAAAAAAGAATCGCTCGATAAAGGGCTTGAAAAATCAAAAGAAAGTCTTTTTGGCAAGTTGAGCCGTGCCATCATCGGAAAATCCACTGTAGATGAAGAAGTGCTGGACGAGTTGGAAGAGATTCTTATCAGTTCGGATGTGGGTGTTGGTACCACTGTAAAGATTATAAAACGGATTGAAGACCGTGTTTCGCGTGACAAATATACAAGTACTCGTGAGCTGGATACTATCTTACGAGACGAAATAGCGGCTCTTCTTACCGAAAATCAATCCGTCGATATTAAAGACAGCTATGAAACTGAAAACCTCCCCAAACCTTATATAATTATGGTGGTAGGGGTAAATGGCGCAGGAAAAGGAACCCTCCTGCGAACGCTCTCTGGCAGTTTGGCAACCATCCTACCCACCTCCCATTTTGTTCATACGCGAGAACCAGGCGGAACTGGTCGGCACCATGACGCAGGACCGCGCCACGCTCGACGCCATGATG
>JBDHXS010000226.1:0-9399 GCA_039810845.1 Runella sp.
CGAGTTGGTGCGGACCCTGTCGGGCCGAGAATCCGAATCTTGTCAGGAATTTTCATCAATACAAAGACAAAAATTTTACTATTTTAGGTGTTTCGTTAGATAGACCTAACGAGAAAGAAGCTTGGCTAAAAGCCATCCGTAAAGACCGTCTTGAATGGACTCATGTTTCGGAGTTAAAACAGTGGCACTCCAACATAGCAAAGCAATACGCCATTCAGGTTGTTCCTCAAAACTTCCTAATCGGCCCTGATGGTAAAATCCTTGCAAAGAATATACGGGGAGAAAACTTGGACAAAAAATTAGCTGAAATATTTGGTAGTAAGCATTAGAGAAAAACAAAAGTGGGTAACAGAAGAAGATAGTTTGCTTTTAACATCAATCGTAAACCTACACCTTCTAAACCCAATGAAAACCAAACCCGAATCTCGCCGCGAGTTTTTGGTCAAAGCAGCCACTGCCGCTCTGACCACTCCCCTTTTGTTCAGTAAAGAAGCCAACGCTACTCCCTCCAAACTCCGTCATGCTTGCATTGGTGTAGGCGGCATGGGATGGGGCGATTTACAGCAATTTAAAAAACACACCAACGTCGAAATTGTCGCCCTGTGTGACGTGGACGAAAAAAACCTCAAACGCGCTTCCGAGTTTATCCCTACTGCAAAAACCTACACCGATTGGCGGGAATTGTTCAAAGCCGAAGGGTCAAGTATTGATTCCGTCAACGTAAGCGTACCCGACCACAATCACTTCCCCATCGCCGTAGAGGCCATCCGTCTCAAAAAACACGTATATTGTCAAAAACCCATGTGTCACGATGTGGTCGAAGTACGGGCCTTGACCAAAGCAGCCATCAAAGCAGGGGTCACCACCCAACTCGGCACCCAAATAGCCTCGGGCATGGGCGACCGAACCGCCGTACAGTGGATCAAACAGGGCATCATCGGCAAAGTAAAACAGGCTTATTTGTGTTCCAACCGTCCAGGAGCAGTGGCAAAATACCGTTTGGTAGGCCCACGCCCCAATGAAACCCACGAAGTTCCCGCGCATTTACACTGGGAGCAATGGCTGGGTACAGCACCAGTACGGCCTTATGCACCGGACATTTACCACCCTGCTATCTGGCGCACTTGGCAGGATTTCGGCACGGGCTGGTCAGGAGATATTGGCTGTCATATTTTTGACGCTGTCTGGAAAGGGCTGGGCATGAAAGCTCCTTTGTCGGTAATAGCCGAAGTCCAAAAATCGTGGCAACAATCGCCCGAGCGCCGTGCCGACACGTGGCCTCAAGGCAATCATATTACTTGGCAATTTCCAGGTAATGAGCTAACGGAGGCAGACACCCTGCAGGTGGAATGGTTTGACGGCGAATTTTATCCACCGCAAGCTATCAGAGATTTATACAAAGATGGAGAGTACCCCGCCGAATCAGCCATGTTGATTGGCACCGAGGGCGCTTTATTAATCCCCCACGGAAAAATGCCCGTCATCATTCCAATGGGAAAAGTGAAAGACTATATCACGCCCACCTTGCCCGAACGCAATCATTATCACCACTTTGTGGATGCGTGCTTAGGCGGAGAGAAAAATGAATCTCACTTTGCCCAATCGGGGCCCATGACCGAAGCCGTTTTATTGGGTACGGTCGCGATTCGAGTGCCTGACCAATTGCTCCAATGGGATTCAGTAAAAATGAAGTTCCCCAATTTTCCCGCCGCCGAAAAATACCTGAGACGCACTTATCGCAAAGGCTGGGAAGTGTAACTAAACTTCCGCCACCACAAACGTACTACCTCCGACGTAGATAAAATCATCATTTCTCGCCTGTTTTTTGGCAGCAGATAGCGCATCGTTCACAGAAGCATATTCATTGCCTTTTAATCCTATACTTCTCGCCAAAGCCGCTAAATCAGCCACAGGAAGCGAGCGAGGAAGGTCGGCTGCGCAGAAATAATAGGTAGCATCCGTGGGAAAAAGTTGTAATACGCCCGAAATATCTTTGTCTTTCACAAAACCCATGACTACATGTAGGTGATTAAAATCATAACTACGGATTTGGGTAATCGTTTCTAAAAGTCCACCCTCATTGTGAGCTACATCGGCCACAATCATGGGGTTTTGCTGCAACACCTGCCAACGGCCTTTCAATTGGCTCAATTGAGCCGCATTGGCCAAGCCATTCGTAAGGGCTTCTTCTGAAATTTTGTACCCTATTTGTCGCAAACTTTCTATGGATTGTAATACGCCCAACAGGTTCTTGGCTTGATATATTCCTAATAAATCGATGTAATAGGTTTTTATAATAGAATTTATAGACTTTATAGTAACAACTCTCCTCCCTGCTTTCAGTGATGTCTGAACTATTTGGTAATTTTGATCGGCAAAAAATAGTTTTGAGTTGGTTTCGAGGGCTTTTTGCCGAAACACAGCTTCGGTTTCTGGTTGTGTTTCTGAAATGACCACGGGAACGCTCTGTTTGATGATACCCGATTTTTCAAAGGCAATTTTGGCCAAAGTATCCCCCAGCAAGTCGGTATGGTCAAAGCTGATATTGGTAATCACCGACAAATCTGGAGTAATAATATTGGTAGAATCCAGCCTTCCTCCCAGCCCTACTTCAATGACAGCCACATCCACGCGCTCACGCGCAAAATAATCAAAAGCCAAAGCGACGCTAATTTCAAAAAAAGAGGGTTGAATCTGCTCAATTAGGATACGATGTTTCTCAACAAACATCACAATTTCCCCTTCGGGGGCAGGTTGCCCGTTGATTTTAAAACGCTCAGTATAGGATTTTAGGTGGGGAGACGTATGTAGCCCGACTTTATAACCCGCTGATTGTAAAACAGCAGAAAGAAAATGAGAAGTACTTCCTTTGCCATTGGTACCTGCTACATGGATACTTTTGAATTGATGTTGGGGATTTCCCAAGGCTTCGCACAATGCAATGATGTTATGCAAACCTGATTTCATGGCCGCCGCCCCAACGCGATGAAAGACAGGCAAACGGTCGTAAAGGTAAGAGATTGTTTCTTGGTAGGTATTCATAAATGGTGATTAGTGATTGGTGGCTGGTGGTTAGTATATTTCTATATGTCTTAACCAATCACTAACCACCAGCCACCAATCACTTTTTTAACGGCTCTTGATATTAAAGGCAATTGTTCCTTTGGAAGTGGGGGGAACATTTTCAGATTTCGGCACTAATTTCATTCGAGCTACGGCTCGTTTATAGACATCTACTACCGACTGACTGACCGTAGATTCTTTCACCCGAACGTTGATAATGTCTCCAGTATCGTCCACGGTAATCTCAAATACGATCCGCCCTGACTCGTCAGAATCATCGTTTACTTGTGGGCGCGCGCCCATTCCCCAACCTGACACGTTCAAGGCCAAGCCCGTTTTTGCTCCGCCCGGCTTTCCATATAAGCTACTGGCATCTATGCTGCCTTTGGGGTTGCCTTGGTCGCCTACGGTTCCTGGTTTATCACCGTTATTGTTGCCTCCCGTCCCTGAGGCTGTTCCGTTGGTTCCATTGCTTCCTTTTCCACTGCCTGACGATTTTTTGAATAAGGCATTTTCATCCACTTTTTTAGGTTCGGGCTTCGCAGGTGTTACTGGTGCAGGGGTAGTTGCTTTCGATTCTGATTTCGTAGGTTTGGTTTCGGCAGGAGTTTCAACAGGGCTTTCTACTTTGCTTGTCACTGGAGGGTTGACAGGGGCTGCTTTTACAGGCTTAGGGGTTTCGACTTTAGGAGTAGGTGGAGGGGTTACTTTGGGCGTAGGAGTCGCTTTCACTTTCGGGGTATCGTCCGATTTTTTAACATTTTCGGCACGTGGCGAATCACTCGCTTTATTATAAGTCTGTACTTTACCATAACCTGCCTCATCTGTACCAAAGTTTACTTCTACATACTCGATGGCTTCGGTCTTCGGTAAGGTTTGGTATAAATTAAAAAACAGCATAAAGGTTACCAGTGCCGATGTGATGATCGTAGCACCAGCAAAACCAATCATCTGATGTTCTCTGTCTTGTTGAGAATTGATAAGCATGGACATGATAGGCAGTAATTAATTAACTCTTCATTTAACGCAAATTAAAGCTAAAATATATATAGGCACAAAAAAAAGGGGCAAAATGCCCCTTCTATCTCCCTTTTTATTTTCTTTACTGATGGGTCACATAGGCATTCGCCCCCGCAAGGCGGCTCACTGAGGCTAAATACGTTTTAGCTTTTTTGGCATTCTCACAACCAATCGCCGACACAATAATCAGTTTTCCTTCAGTAGGTTCTGGATTCAAAATAGTTGCATTTTCATACCCATTACGTTGGAGTTTACTTTCCAGTTTACGCGCATTTTCCAACTTGGAAAAGCCGCCTGCAATTACTAAATAGGTGGCATTATCATCCGATTTAAACGATGTAATCAAGTTCTTTTCTTCTGACTTCACGCTTGGAGCGACCACTTTTACTTTTTTTACTTCGGTGACAGGTTCTGCTTTAACAGCCAGAGCAATTTTAACCGACTTCGACTCCGTTGTTTCCTGTTGAACGGAGGGTAACTTCTTTTCTATAACATCGTTAGATTTTTTATCACTTGCTAAAAATCCTTTCACAGCGGGCAGTAATTCAAAAGGGTTGAGGCTGGATTTAAGACTTTCTGATGGAAGTTGTGTAAGCCCTCCCACGAGTGCAGCCCCCATCAACAAAACCGCGCCTACGTACATTGCTACCCGTGAACGACGACGACGAGGAAGCTCCAATGGCAACTCCTCGGCAGATCGGTCGGTGGTTGTCCAATCGGTAGCTGACTCAGACGCTTCTACTTTAACGGCTGCCTTAATCATAGCTACTTTTAATGACTTAAGCCCGTAGCCTTCCGCATAAAAATTCGTAATTGGAGTAGGTTCAAACTGTAACTTACCCTCGTCATTGATTTCCAAAATTCCAATACCTTCTAATGAATAAGTACCTTTTTCTTTGATGCTGTTTTTAATTAAGTCCACAAACTGACGCACTCGCTTTTGGGCTTCATCACGCGTGATTTGTTCGTTAATGGTCAAATAGTGAACCAACAAACCGTCATCCAATTTGAGGGCTTCGTTGAAGGCAACTCGTTTTTGGGGAGCGTGATACAGCTCATTTTGTTCGCTGTAAAAAGCGTGGCTAAAATAGGCTAAGAACCCACCTAAATCGGGTAGCACCACGCAATCATGTTCATAAAGTAATTTACGGGTATAATCCAATACGGAAGTCATGATCGTTTATCAACTGTTTATGGGGATTTGGACACTAAGGTACTGATTCTCAAAAAAAAAAGCAATAGCTATCAAAACTATTGCTTTTTGGCATGTCGAATAGTATTTGCTAATTGCTTCTTTTAGAACATGCTGTTGATTGAAAATGGATCAAAATATTTTTTCTTAAAATTGAAAAGAAAGTCCCGCTAAGAAATTAAGCCCTTGCTGTGGGTAATAAAGATAACGCTCATAATTTTTTCCCAACAAGTTGTTGATGGAGGCAAAAGCGGAAAAATTACGCGTCAGCAGATAATCAATCTTTACATTTAAGTCAACAATGGGTTTGAGCGATACGGTAGTGCCTGTAACGAAGTTTTTGTTTTTCAACCCGCCAATATAATAGGCATCCAAAGTAGCAAACATTTTTTTACTAAACACAAAAGAGTTGTTCCAAGTCACGGTAGATGTAGGACGTCCCCAAGGTGCTTCCAAGCGTTTTACGGCATAGTCGTAAAAATCACCGCGTAAAGTGGAGCGTACAATATTTTGGTATTGGTATCCCACCTGCGCCGATACGGTCAAGACCTTGATATAGTCGGCATCATAGACTACGGCAAATTTGGTAGTATCCACCCATTCGTTGTTGAAGCCATAGAAGTTTTTGAAAGTAGCATAAGAAACTTTTCCCTCAAATTGGAAACTGGGCCCTAATTCGCCTTTGAATCCTCCATATATATCACGACTTTTTTCAGTATTGGCTACGGTAATATTGGGTGCTAACCAGCGATTTTCACCCAACAACGAACGGAGCGTATTCCGATTTACATCGCCGCCATAACCCGCAAAAACATGGACACCACTGAAAGGTACGGCATCTACCTCTACCTGTGGAAAACCGATAGAGCGGTTGATTTTAAGGCGGTCGTCGGTTTCATTGACAGCTTTAAAAGCAGCAACGACCGTAAAAGCATCAAATGAAAATTTAAAGGCAGGCTTGACACTAAACAAGTTGCGTTTGAACGTCTCGGCATCGGCCCGTTGTGATACGTAGGCATCGGCATTGAGCAACGCAAAAATATTTTCGGTGATAGGGATAGAACCTGAAAAGTTAGTCCCCCAATCGGTTTCGGTCGCATCATAACGGTCACCCAACCGATACAGCGAGGTTTTGAGCGCGTAGTCAATAAATTTGTTATTATCAATATTTTCAAAGCCTACTTGTACGCCTACGGTGCTGATTGTCTGGCGAATATTGGCTTTGGCGATTTCAGCATTAGGGCGCGAGCGATTGCCATAAAAATAACAATTGTCGCGATCATAGAAAATAGTCCCCCCCAATTTGAACGAGTTCCCCAAGTATTGTCCATTGATTTTGAGGCGGTTTTCACTATTGGCCGAGTTTTTACTTTCTACGGGACCTGTTTGGTTAGAAAGGTGTTTGAAGTGAATATCGTAGGCCAAATCTTCCGTTTGGTTGCCTACGAAGCCTTCTCCATAAATCTTTCCGTAATTCCCCCCTCCTACTTTGACGTAATTGTTTAGATTTCCATCCTCTTCGACTTTTTTACCGCCATTCACAGGCAAGACGTTAGGCGTAAGTTTAGGTGTTCCCAAGGTGAGTTTGGGCGTACGAAACTCATAATTCAGTTTTCGATTGTCCTCTTCACTGGTGAAAGGCTGGATTTTATTATACAGCCGATTGGCAGGAGGAAGTTCTATTTTCTTCTTCTTTTCAATTTCAAAGGTCTGGCTGTCAATTTCTCCCGCTGGTTTTTGAGCAAAAACCGAATGAGTGAATGGAAAAATGAGTAAAGGAGTGAATAAAAACGAACGAATTATTTTTTTCATCGTGTGCTGGCTCAATAATGACGGTAAATGATAAACTGTAAATGGTAAACTCACTACTGCAAGGCGGCTAATTTTGTTTTTGCCAATTCAATCGCATTTTTGTCTTCGGCATTTTCGATCACTGATTGCAAAGTTGCCTTGGCTTGATCGGGATCTTTGAGACCTACATAGACATCGGCCAACAAAATAAATGCCCGCACGCGCCAACGTTCGTAATCGGCAAACTGCTTGTTGAGTTCCATAATTGAAGCTTGGGCTTCTTTGTATTTTTCTTGACGATACAAAGCCTCCGACGCCCAATACTTGGCCTCAGCTCCAAAGTCATCTTTATTGGCGGCAATAATTTTCTTAAATTCAGCATCGGCTGTTTTGTAATCTGCTTTTTCCAAATAGACTTTGGCGGTTTGCATCTGAGCTTTTTTGGTTGAGCCAGGAATGACATCGCCCGCACTCATCACTTCCTTGGCAAAATGCAAAGTAGAATCGTATTTTTTCATTACAAAATACGTGTCCATCAAACGAATCAATCCCGTCACTTGGTCGGTTTTGCTCTCTGATTGGCTATACAACACATAAAAATTGCGCACAGCTTGGCTGTAATTCTGCTGCTGGGCCTCAATATCTCCCGCCCGAAGTGCCGCTTTGGGCGTAAATTTCTCATCACCTTCCCCTATCACTACATTAAATAATTTAAGGGCATTGGCCAAGTCATTGCTGCGATAATAGCTTTCACCTCCCAAATAACGTGCTTCTGTTGCATTTTTACTATTGGGATAATCACGAATAAAGTTTTGTAATGCCTTGATCGCTTGTGGGTACTTGCCATCGCCGTAAAGCCCTTTGGCGGTCTCAAATTCCAATTTTTCTGTTTCGGTGCTTTGGGGATTTTTCTTTTTATAATCGGCCAATACGTCCGACATTTCCTCCGTACGCCCCGCGTTTTCTAGGGTAGCTTGTAAACCCAACAAAGCCTCTTTGGCGGCGGGGGCATCGGCATATTCGCTCAAAATGCGCTTATAATCGCGAATGGCTTCCTCAAACACCTGAATATTGTTGTAGGCCAATGCCCGTTTGAGCAATGCGGGCGGAATGAGGTAACTACGCGGTTTGTCTTTCACCAAACGCGTATAAGCACGAATAGCTGCTTGGTAGTTGCCTTTCTCCAAATCAATATTGGCTGATTGAAACAGCGCATCATCGGCATAACGAGAGGTAGGAAACTGGGCGATTACCTTATCAAATTGCATTTTGGCTTCGGTATCTTTTTCCTGATACGTCAGAATCAATCCTTTTTGGTAAAGCGCGTAATCACGGTCTAAACGGCCTTCGCTGAGGGCTTTGTCGTATAAAGCCATGGCTTGTCCATAGTTTTTATCAGTCAAATAAGAATCAGCCATGCGGATGGTGGCATCTTCAAGGGTTTGCGGCTCACCAATTCCTTTTCCTTTGGACACATACTGTTGAAAATTCGCCAGTGCAGATTTGTAATCTTTGGTATTGTAATAGGCATACCCCAACGAATATAGACTCCGAATACCATAAGGTGATGCAGAACTGCTACGGATCAGTTGTTGATAAATCGGAATCGCTTCACCATACCGATTCAAGGCAGAAAAAGCTTCTCCTTTCTGAAAAACAGCCGCTTGCGCGATGTCGCTATCGGGCGTATATTTCAACGATTTATCAAAGTTAACAATGGCCTGGGCGTAGCGTTCAGCGTTGAAATCGGCAATACCCAAATTCATCGTTTGGCGCTGGTAAGCCGCTTTGGTGGCATCGTCCAATTTTTTCAATTTTTCAATATAAGCCACTGCGGCTGCGCTATTGTTGGATTTAGTCAACGACAAAATCGAAAGTCGGTTGGCTTCTTCTTCGTATTCGCTGGCAGGATAGTTTTTGATAAACTCCTGGAATTCGGCAAAAGCTGCCGAGTAATTGTTGAGTTCCAACTGTACTTTAGCGTGGTTGAAAGCTGCTTCTTCCTGAATTGTTTTATTAAACTTCAACTTCGCTGCATTGTCAAAACCTGTCAACGATGCTTCCGGGTTCTTGTTTTGCAAGTGGCTGATGGCCAAAATATAAGACCCAAACTGCCCTGTGGTATCTTTGCGTGTAGCAACACTTTTGAGTTGGTCAATTGCCCCTACATAATTTCCCGTTCTAAACAAAGAATGTCCATAACGAAATTGGATGGGGGCTGGTGTTGGGGTTTCTTTTCCTTTCAACTGTACATATTGGGCATAGTATTTGGCTGCATCTTCGTATTTACCACGGCTGTATAAAACCTCTGCTGCATACAAAGCAACATCGTT
>JBDHXS010000227.1:0-9384 GCA_039810845.1 Runella sp.
ACGCGAGACATTGGTTTCTCCCATTTCAGTTCTATTTTATGAGCAATACGCCTCCGCTTCTCATTTAACCGAACTGCTGGTCAATTATGAAGATAAAATTCAGTGTATGGTATCTCAAAAAGGGAATTACCCCAACAGTCTACCTTTTGGGCAAGCACAATCCCCTACACTCTTTGATTATGCAGATGGAATAGATACAATGGCTTTTTTGAGTAATCTATAACAGTTACTGCCGCTATGTTATCAGGCCAACGTTACTTTATCGTCAACAAACCCTACGATATGCTTTCACAGTTTATCGGGCCTCATCAAGTACGGCTATTAGGTGACTTGAACTTCAGTTTTCCGCCAGGCACCCACCCAATCGGAAGATTAGATGCAATTTCGGAAGGATTGCTTATCTTAACAACTGACAAAACAGTAACGAAAGCCTTATTTCAAGGGACAAAGCCACACCAGCGAAAATATTTGGTGCAAGTATATAAGGTGATGACTCCAGAAACCTTGCACCAATTACGAACTGGCGTTACGATCAGCATTAGAGGTACCGAAGAAAAGTATATTACGGCTCCTTGCGAAATAAACCTCACTCAAAAGCCAGCTGGCTTATTCCAAAGCGGTCATGAATTTGACGACCGTATTCCGCATACTTGGTTCATTATTTCAATGACAGAAGGAAAATTTCGGCAAATCAGAAAAATGGTAAAGGCTGTCGGGCATCGTTGCCAACGGTTGATACGTCTTGCCATCGAAGATTTAGAATTGGAAAATCTACAACCTGGGGAAGTTCGAGAATTGGGAAAAAGAGAATTTTTTGAGAAATTGAAACTGGAACATTAGTGTCAATCACTGATTGCTTCATCTAAATAGTTTATTACGCTTCTTGCTATATGAAAAGCAAATGGCACAGGTACGCTATTACCTACCTGTCTTGATTGCTCGCTTTTGGGGCCATAAAAAATATAATCATCAGGATAGCCTTGTATTCTTGCCATTTCACGTATCGTTACTCTTCTGTGTTCTGTTGGATGATAGTAATGGTCATTATTGTTATGAACAATCGTTGGACTTACATCATTTAAATGTAGTCTTCTCATTGCTCTTTTTAAATCCGAGTTATTTTGTAACTCCACAGGGCAATCTTTCATAGAACCACCCTGAGGTATGTATTTTATTCTACTTGCATTGAGAGAAGACAGTTTTGCAATGTCATGGTTATGACTACTACCATTTATTGGTTTATTCAACAACACATCCCCTACCGTTTTATATCTTCCATGCAAAGGCGGATTGACCACCGACGGCGGATAGTCATAGGCAGTAGCTATGTTTTTTTTTGTTCCAACAATGATAGTTCTTCTTCTGCTTTGGGCAGTTTCATAATCTTTCGCATTCAATATTTTGTATTGTACATTATACCCTTGATGCTCAAGCTCTTTTAAAATCATTTTAAGCACAGTTCCATTTTCCAGTGTCACCATTCCTGAGACATTTTCCATAACGAAAATAGTTGGATTTGATTCCGATAGAATACGTGCATACTCTTTAAAAAGCCAATTTCGGGGATCATCAAACGACCTATTGGGATTAGCAGTAGAAAATCCCTGACAAGGTGGTCCCCCTATTAATATATCTGCTTGTGGCAAGCTTTTCAGTTCTCTTATATCTTGGCAAACAATATGATTCCCAATATTTTTAGCATACGATTCACAAGCATATTTATTAATATCATTCGCCAACAATATCTCTGCACGGTTTGTTGCCAAAAAACCCAAATCCAACCCCCCACTTCCCGAAAACATAGAAACTACACTATACTTCTTGCCCTTACTCATCCTTGACTGTTTTTACATCAACATGAAAGCTTTTAGAATTCAATTGTGTCAAAATTACTAAAAATATTAAACGTGCAGTAGCCTTTTTCCTTTAATACCTTGCGCTAACAAATACCCTGAGCTACCCAAGAGCATTGAATTCTTTGCTGTATTTTTATTCTATTTGTCACTTTCATAATTTATTATAATAATTCAAAACTATTATGTCGGAAATAATTGTTTCTATTATTTTTTATTCTGGAAATAGATTTACTTGACTGGCAATCTACAGTTAACGATTAACGGACTACTACTTATTTTTTAAATAATGGGGAGCAAGTTTGTGAACTAACTTTACCTCTTCTTCAAAAAAAGTCCGCTACTGCACCAGCTGTCTGAATTCTTATGTATATGCTCCTGAGCAAATTCTAAAGTATCAAAAAAATTTGTTTTTCAGTTTTTTTACGTGCCGCGCGGGATTTGTACGATTCAAACATGAGAATACGTATAGTTTTTGTCCACATCAGCAGTCCGAATATTTTTTACCCTGCTTGGCTAAAGAAAAAATAAGCCTAACCAGCTTGTTATTCATAGCATTGAAGACAGTAAACCTGTTTTCCCCTCTTTGGGTTTGCGCTCATAATAGACCTTAAAAGAGCGTTGTATCTCATGTCAGGCATAACACAAGTGGCTTCTCGAAAGAATCTGTAGTTTGCATTCATGTATTTTTATTTAAAGCTACAAAATCTCTTTAAATGACACAGTTGAATAATTACTCTCTAAACCTTGGTATTTGTTTCTCAACTAACCAAGCCGAACGAAAACCGAATGGCCACGCACAAAACTCTCCTTTACCTCTATACAATTTCGGTTTTTATCGCTCTGTCTGACAACAATGTGTTTGGTATATTTTTCTTAGCTAAATTGCCGGTGAAAACTAAAACCAAACTTTATGATTCGTCAACTACTCTATGGGGGAGTGATGGCGTTGGTGTGTATGGCGCAACTAACTAAAGCGCAAACTGCAACTTACAACAACCATGCACAACTCTCTACTCGACTCAAAAATTTATCTTCCAAGTACGCTGCACAGGCTTCTGTGCGTTCGATTGGCAAAAGTTCGGGCGGTCGCGACCTTTGGCTGCTTACCTTGGGCAAAGGTGATGCCACCAAAAAGCCCGCGATTCTGGTTGTGGCTGGATTGGACGGAACTCACTTGGCAGGAACGGAATTGGCCATTCAGACGGCCGAAAAAATGCTAGTCACTGCCAATGCCGACAGCATTTCTAAACTGCTGGATGCCAAAACGTTTTATTTCCTTCCCAGTATGAATCCTGATGCGCAGGAGCAATTTTCGGCTAAACTCAAATACGAGCGCGCCGGCAATGATACCAAAGCCGACGACGACCGCGATGGACGCATGGACGAAGATCCTTTTGAAGACCTCAACGGCGATGGATTAGTTACGTGGGTACGCGTGGAAGACCCTACAGGAACTTTTGTCGCGAGTAAAGAAGACCCGCGCATTTTGGTAAAAGCCGACCCCAACAAGGGAGAAAGCGGGAAATACTTGATTTTCAGTGAAGGAATCGACAACGATAAAGACAACGCCTTCAATGAAGACGGAGCTGGGGGCATCAATCCTGAGAAAAACTTCACCTTTGATTACCAAATCTTCGTAAATGGCAGTGGTGAATATGCGGCCTCCGAGCCAGAAGTTCGGGCCTTGTTGGACTTTTTGTACCGTGCTCCCAATATTTTTGCGGTACTTACTTTCGGCCCTAACAACAACCTCAGTGAAGCACCCCGTTTTGATGCGTCCAAAGTAGCGCGTCGGATTTTGAGCGGACCGCTTTCGAAAGATGCCAAGGCGCTGGAACAAGTCTCTAAATTGTACAATGGCCGTACAGGACTGAAAGATGCACCCGCGATGCCTCAAACCCGCGCCAATTTCTCCCAAACCGCGTATTATCACGCTGGTCGTTATAGTTTTACGACGCCTGGTTGGTGGGCACCTAAAGCCGAAACTCCCAGAGATACCACTCGCCGTGCTGCCGCCGCTCCAACTACCCCTTCCAACACACCAGCACCTGCCAGCCCGACCGCAGGCGGCGGAGGTGGTCGTTTTGGCGGAGGTACAGGAGGCGGTGGTACAGTAACTCCCCCATCGGGGGTTGGGGGGCAAAGTGAAGACGATACCCGTTTCTTGAAATGGGCTGACAAAGAAAAATTAACGGGCGTGTTCGTAGATTGGAAAACGATTCAACATCCTGATTTTCCCAACCAAAAAGCCGAAGTAGGAGGCATTGTTCCTTTTGCAAAATTGAATCCTCCGGTTTCTTATTTGGCAGCATCGGCCGATAAACATTTGAAATTTTTAACGGGTTTGGGTGCTCAAATGCCTGAGATTCAGTTGGTGAATGTAAAAGCGGAATCGCTTGGCAATGGCTTGACGCGCGTAACCGCGACGGTGATTAACAAAGGGTTATTGCCTACCTATGCCGAAATCGGAGATCGTGTGCGCTATATACAAAAGGTAAAAACGGAACTCAAATTGGGTGCCGGTCAGGCCATTGTATCGGGCCGTCGCCTTAATCTTCGCGGTGCATTGGCTCCCGATGAGTCCGAAGAATACACGTGGTTGGTGTCCGGAACAGGTAAGCTGACCATTGAGGCGGGTTGTCCTACAGCAGGTGTAAAATCGGCTGATGTGACATTGAAGTAGGCCTTTTCGTTAATCGTTTTTTGTTACCCGTTAATTGTAAAAAACAATGAAAAAATACATTCACTCATTCATATATGCACTTCTATGTTCCACTTTGCTGGTAAATACTTTTGCACAAACTGCCCCCCAAACCGACCCCGATCTCAACGGAATGCGGGCCATCGGTACGCCAGCCAATCCCAAAGTAAAATGGACGTGGAACTATTACATGGACTATGCAGCGTTCAACAAACTGACGCAGGAATTGGCCAAAGCCTATCCTGATTTGGTCAAATACGAATCCATTGGTAAATCGTATCAGGGACGTGAGATGTACGTCATCACCATCACCGATTTTAAAAGTGGCAAAGCAGAGAATAAACCTGCCTTTTGGATAGATGGAAACATTCACGCCAACGAGTTACAGGGAACTCAGTTTGCCATGTACACGGCTTGGTATTTGGCAGAAAGTTTTGGAAAAATGGATTTCGTAACCGATATGTTGAAAGATCGGACATTCTACATACTTCCTTCGCTCAACCCCGATGCGCACGAAAACTTTATTTACAAATCCAACACCACAAGCTCGTCACGCTCAGGAATGATGCCTCTCGACGACGATGGGGACGGTTTGGTAGATGAAGATGGCTACGATGACCTCGACGGCGATGGCAACATCGTCACCATGCGCCGCAAATCGCCAACGGGTCGCTATAAAATTGATCCTGAATATCCAGGAAGAATGATTTTGGCTAAACCTGATGAGCAAGGCGAATACGAACTACTTGGTTTTGAAGGGATTGACAATGATGGCGACGGACGGGTAAACGAAGATAACCCAGGCTCGTACGACCCTAACCGCGACTGGGGATGGGGCTGGCAACCCGATTATATTCAGGGAGGAGCGCTTTTCTATCCAGGAACCTTGCCCGAAACTCAAAATGTAAAGAAATTCTTTTACTCACATCCAAACATCGCAGGGGCACAGAGTTACCACAACTTCGGTGGAATGTTTTTGCGTCCTCCAGGAGCCGAAGAAGATGCTATGTATGTGCCGCAATCCGATATTGCCGTATATGATGTGATTGGTAAGACAGGAGAAAAAATGATTCCTGGCTACCGTTATTTTGTACTTTGGAAAGATCTTTACACGGTTTATGGAGGCGAAATTGACTGGATTGGTCTGGGGCGCGGTGTGTTTATGTTTTCCAACGAAATCAACACTTCGTACCGTTTATTCAACAAAAACTCAAACGAAAACCGTAACCAAAACAATGAATTTGAGGAGTTTGATAAGTATTTGTTGTTGGGCGACAGCTACGTAAAATGGAAGCCTATCAAACATCCGCAATACGGAGACATTGAAATCGGCGGGACAAAGCGTAACTACATCCGGAATACCCCTGGTTTTTTGTTGGAAGAAGAAGGACACCGCAACATGGCTTTCACGATGCTTCATGCGTATCACATGCCTAAATTGGAAATCATTGATATTAAGTCAAAAGCATTGGCAAATGGCCTGACCGAAGTAACGGCCATTGTTCAAAATCAACGGGCTATCCCGACGCACTCGGCTCACGACATCCGATTCAAAATTGAGCGTCCCGACTATATTACCCTCAAAAATGCGCAGGTATTGGCAGGAATGATTGTAGAAAACGATGATTTGGGTCTTACCAGAGAACAAAAATACAATCCTCAGACCATTGAGGTAAGAAATATCCCTGGTACCGTCGGTGGCGGAGGAGGTGGTGGTGGCGGCTTCTTTGGCGGTGGTGGCGGCGGCGGAAACTCCGTTAAAGTTCGCTGGATCGTCAAAGGAAAAGCTGATAAATGGACGGTCGAAGTAGATAGCCGCAAAGGAGGTGTTATTAGCAAAACCCAGTAAACCCAAGCTTTACATTTGTCATTTTAAACAGGGGTAGTCGAAAGGCTACCCCCTGTTTTTATCACCCCGTGAAACTGGGTACTTTTTACTCTGTAGTCAAAAATAATTGAAAAAAAATAGTCCCTAAAATCGCTTTTGAACATTTGATAAAAAAGAAAACCTTTCCTCTGTTTATTCCTCCCTTGCCTATGTTCGCAGCCTAACGAGAGATTAAGATAAAAATGCCATTATTGAAGAAATGGGTTTTCGTTGGAAGCATTAGCCTTGTTTGTTCCCTATACATTATTATCCATTCCGTTTGATTATCCCACCATTTTACGAGAAGAACCAAGCATGATGGCGAAGAAAGCGAACAAAGTCGCTTTTCAGGCATCCATCAATACGGTGGTGTTATTTTGGGGAACATTTAGACCAATTGCTTACCATTTTTTGGACAATTTTGATATCAATGGCTTTTCATAAATTGATACTCTTTCCGATATGGTTTAGTGGGATAATTTTTCTACTATTTCTCAGGCAAATGAACCTCGGCCATCATACAGCGCGCAGATCCTCCTCCATTGCCTTCAATGACCGATAAGTCGAAGTGTACCAGTACAGCGTAGTCGTCAATTTCGTCGCGCTGTTTATGGGTAAGCGATTCAAACGCTTGGGTGGACATAATTAGTAGCTTTTCGCCGCGTTTATTGTTGACCAATAGCATATTACCTGCAAAACTATTCATTTGCTCTAAAGTGATTTCAATGACTTGCTTACCCGTTTTTTCAAGCTCGTCGCGCACCATCAATCGCTCATCTAAATCATTGATGGCCTGCAAACACACCACAGCAAAAGAATCTCCCACACACATCACCACATTGGTATGATACACAGCTTTTCCAGCAGTATCAGTCGCATTAAACTTTACTACTTTATAACCCATAGCTTCTACAAAAGCATCCAATACCTCGGCATTGGTACGAGGAGATAAACAGGCATAAGCAATTTTATAACGACGGTCAAGCACCATACTGCCCGTACCCTCCAAATATTTTCCTTCGTTTTCAAAATGCGTCAAATCAATGATTTGCTCTACCTGAAAGGTGTTTTTGAGATCTTCAATAATATCCATCCGGCGCTCCAAGCGGCGATTGGCGGCCTGCATTGGATACAAAACAATTTTACCGCTTTGATGAAAAGAAACCCAATTATTTGGAAAAATAGAATCAGGTTTGTGGGGTTCTTCGGTATCTTCATACACCAATACATCTATACCAGAGACTCTAAGTTGAGCGACCATGTTATCAAATTGCTCCAAAGCGTCCTGTTGAGCTATGTCTTTGGTATTAGCAGCGATTTCCGCGTTCTGAAAGGCATTGCTTTCTGCTGTTTCTTCATTGAAACCAAATCGCACTGGACGAATCATCAGGATGTGCGAAGTAGCCTGCGGCTGCATTTTATGAGTTATTTCCACGTTTTTACTGATTTATTAGGAAAACATATTAGAAACTTCAAATTGAAAATCCGGTAGTAAAGGAGCGGCGGAAATGACTTCATTGCCTTTATACCCCTTCGATTCGTCTGGATTGGTATAAACGTATATTTTTTGCTGCTTAGGGACAATGTACCAAACCAATAATCCTCCGGCGTCAAAATAATCCTGAACTTTTTCAATCACATCTTCAAAAGATTCCGAATTAGACAATATCTCAATGGCAAACTTCGATTTTACACGTATTCTCTGACGCATTTGCTGAATCTCTTCCGCAGTAAAATAAGTTAGATCAGGCACACGCTTGCGAGTTTCGCTTACGTAAGAGTCTGATTCAGGCATTAATACGTCTCCTCTTTGATAACTTGCGGTTTTTGTGAAAATTCTTTGCAGAAAAGCTGCGATAAAAATTTCGTCTTGCTTCATAGATTCTTTATGAATGATTTTCCCGTCGATAAATTCAAAAATTCCTTCCGACACGTGTTGACGCTGCCAATTATCAAACTCTTCGACGGTTTGAAGGTCAGTAGGTAATAAGTCAGTTTGAACCAATGTAGTTACCATAGTTTGCTTGATTTTACCCTAAATTTAAGAAATTAAAACTAAAAGCCATCGCGGAAAATAGGAAGACTCATACAATGCGAGCCTCCTCGCGCCCGCGAAAGTTCCGCAGAGGGCAGCAGAATAAAGGTATCCGTAATCATATCGGGCGACGAAACTCCCGCCTCAAACTCGTCCAACAAGTCTTTGGCTCGAACCGTCCGAAAACCCGCTGTCCGAAATGCCTCCAGAGTTTTGTCATTGCGGTCGTAGCCTATTACGACTCCATCTTTCAGCGCCAATAAGTTGCAGGAGTCAGTCCATTGCTCGCGAGCCCCAAACGGAAATTCATTATTTCCTGAATAAATAAATTGCACAGGGTCGCTGCAACCCAAGTCGTTTTTGCTAATGTCGGTCAGTAGATCTTCCAAGTTCTCGATTTCGGTAGGTTTGTTTTCCCAACCTTTGTTAAACTGCATGATTTGCAAGCGGTCAGGGTCTTCTTTGGGAGCAAAGAAGTGCAATACATCTCGTTTTTTTGCTTCATCGCCCTGCCTTGCTATTGAACCCAACAATACCCACATATTTCGTTTTACCTGCGTAAAAACCGTGTCAATGTGCATATAATCACGCTTTTTAGGAATTTTTACTACTGTAATGGTATCGACCACGTTGCGCTCAAATAAGACTTTCATCACCTGTTGCGCGGCATACAGTGTAGTGCGTTCACTGCATCCAATGAGCAAGTGACGGGGAGCAACCATCATCACATCGCCGCCTTCGAGGGTAGAGCGGTGATAATCGCTTTTTAGTTCATCGTCAGTCAACAAAAAATGGTGTTCATTGTCTGGAATTTCGATGATATTGTTGCGCTGTTGTTCAAATTTTGGGTGATAAAAGAAAATGTATTGGGTTAAAAGAGACTCACGGGTACGTGCCGGTTTGGCTGGCTTATTGAGTAAGGCGT
>JBDHXS010000228.1:0-9355 GCA_039810845.1 Runella sp.
CCAGTCCCTACTCCTGCTCGCTGGACTGCCGAGACACCTAATCTCTACAAACTCATTATTCAAGTAGTGGATGGTGATGGCAAAACTATGGAAGTGTTTAGTACGCGTGTCGGTTTTCGAGAAGTGACCCTGCGCGACGGACAACTGCTGGTGAATGGCAAAGCTGTGAAATTTAAAGGGGTAAATCGGCACGAATTTGACCCCAATACAGGGCGAGTCATTAGTAGAGAGTCTATGATAAAAGATATTGTACTTATGAAACAGCACAATATCAATGCCGTACGTACTTCACACTACCCTAACGACCCACTATGGTACGACCTCTGTGACGAATATGGCTTATATGTAATTGATGAAGCCAATATCGAAAGTCATGAATTATGGCAACAAAAAGGAATCTCATTGGCAGCCAATCCAGATTGGAAAGATGCCTTCGTAGCACGTGGGAAAGCAATGGTAGAACGAGATAAAAACCACCCTTCGATTATCATTTGGTCTTTGGGTAACGAAACGGGCATGGGACAAAATTTTGAGGATATGGCACAAATTATCCGACTGATTGACCCTACGCGCCCATTGCACTATGAAGGACGCGCCAACTATCCTAAAACGTTTGATGAAGTAGATCAGGCAGTTACCAATTTTGATATAAACGGTACGATGTACCCTTCCGTGAAGGTGATGGAAACCATGGTGAAGAAAGACCCTAATCGCCCGTTGATTATTTGCGAATATGCCCATGCCATGGGAAATGGTGTAGGAAATTTGAGTGATTATTGGGAGGCTATTGACAAAAATCCGCGTATGCAGGGAGGCTTTATTTGGGATTGGGTAGATCAAGGCTTATTTGTAAAAGACAAAGACGGTCGTTCGTATATTAACCACATCAACCACATCGACGGAGCTAATGCAGGAGATGGATTGGTGAATCCTGATCGTGTTCCACAACCCGAAATCAATGAAGTGAAACACGTTTATCAATATGTGAAATTTACGCCGAAAGACACTATTTCGCCCCAAAACCAAAGTATTACGCTCATTAATACTTACGATTTTTTAAGCCTACGACCTTTTAAATTAGTTTGGGAGTTATTGGAAAATGGCAAAGCAATTCAACAAGGAGAAATCAATGAGTTGAATATTTCTCCAGGAGCGAAACAAGGAGTGACAATTCCATTCAATATTCCTTCGTACAATACTGGCGCAGAATACTTTGTAAATGTAAGCCTCAAACTCAAAGAAGCCACTTCTTGGGCTTCGGCAGGGCACGAGGTAGCATATCAGCAACTATACGTAAAAGCTACACCTTCACCAAAAGCAGTCGTTACCTGGCCAGCAACTTCAACAGTCAAAGTGGGGTTGGTACGCGGAGGAGGAATTCAATTGACCAATCCACAATTCAAGATTATTTTTGACCGTAAATCAATCGGTATCAGTTCATTTATTTACAAAAATCGTGAATTAATAGCCAATCCATTACAGCCCAATTTTTGGCGCGTACCCACTGACAATGACGAAGGTGGCGCAAAAGCAAGTTTTGCTTCCCGTTGGCGGGCAGCAGGGTTAGATAGCTTGCGACGAATGGGCGGCGACATTCGAGTAGAACAAATTGGCCTATCCACTGCACGGGTGCATACGCAAAGTACATGGGTTGGTAAAACGGGTATTAGTTTTGTAGTTAAAACCACCTATACGGTTTTTGGTTCGGGCGATATGGAAGTCAAAAATACAATCACTATAAATGGCAATAACGTGCCTCCGCTTCCCAAAATAGGTATGCAAATACAACTTCCAGCTTCGTTCCGAAACCTGAGTTGGTACGGGCGCGGACCTTTTGAAAGCTATTGGGATCGTAAATCATCGGCACGTGTAGGAGAATATAGCGGCCAAATTGCCGACCAGCATTTTTCATACATCATGCCGCAGGAAAACGGCAACAAGACGGATGTACGCTGGGCAGCGGTCACGGACTCAGTCGGAGTTGGGTTGTTGGTGATGGGAAACCCAACGCTTAATTTCAGTGCCCATGATTATACTGATACCGATTTATTAGCTTCAAAAACCACTCAAAATTTATCACGTGGTCTGACAACTACCCTTAACTTTGATTATCAACTTATGGGACTTGGTGGCGATGACAGTTGGACTCCTCGCACGCATCCTGAGTATCTGCTAAGCGACAAAGAATATTCTTATTCATTCCGTTTGCGGCCTTTTGATGCAACCACACCGTTGGCCAACATCACACAATCAAGTTTACCAGAAATAACCGCACAATCGCAGGCAGCCTCCGAATTGGGTGCGCCAGCATCGATTGTAAAAGAGGTAGCTCCAGAAGGAGTTTCACAAACCAACGAAGAGCAAGAAGCCGCTATTAAAAAAGCTGAAGCGAGGAAATACGTTAAGAAAAAGCCAACATATCGAAAAAAATCTTCATCGAAGAAGAAAAAGAAACGGTAAGTAACTAAATAAGAAAGTCGGATTTTCAACCGACTTTCTTATAAACTACAAAGCAATACGTATTACCTATTTTTTCTCTGGCAACAATATCACTTTGATAAAGTTAGCCTCATTGAGGTATTTATTGGCAGTAGCTTTGGTGCTGGAAACCGTGATTTTGTTCAATTGTTTTTCCCAATCCAACACGCTTTTAGGATCTTCTCCATTGGTGTAAGCATTAATAAGTTGACCTTGCCAAAAGCCATTTTCTTTCATTTGAACTTCCATAGAGCGGCGTGTTTCAGCTTTGAACTTATCAATATCCACTTGAGTAGCACCGTTTTTCTTGATTTCATCAATTACAGCCAACGTCTTAGTTCCCAATTCCTCCACACGCTCAGGGCCTGTGCCATAACCGATACGGAAGTTATAACGGGGTACAGGAATTTTGCCATAAGTAGCCCTAGCCCCGATACCATAAACACCGCTTTCTTTTTCACGAATTACCTCAATAAGTTTGATATTTAAGATTTCTTCCAAGGCATCCAATTGCCAATTGTTATCATCGTTATATTCATAGTCTCCACTAAAAATAAGTGAGGCTTGGCTTTTTTGCTCAATACCTTTATAGACTTTCTTGTCCAGACGTCCTTTAGGAGAGCGGATACCCAAATCACGAAACGACTCTTTTTTGTTTTGAGTTGGTAAAGCGGCCAAGTATTTTTCAAGTAAAGGCTTGATTTGATCCACTTTAAACGACCCTGTGAAGAAAAATGTAAAATCGCCCGCATCAGCAAAACGTTCTTTATAAATGGCATAAGCACGGTCAGCATTGGCCATGTCCCAACGTTCTACACTAATGGGACGACGACGGAAATTATTATTTCCTAAAATAATGCTCAAGCTATCTTGAAACACTTTTTCGGGTGATGGCGATGCGGTCATGTTCTGAATAGCAGAGCGCTGCGTTGTCATGAACCCTTTGATGATATCATCATCTTTGCGGGGCTTAGTAAAATAGGCATAAATCAGCTGCATTGCCGTTTCGAGGTCTTTAGGGCTACAACTTCCCGAAAACCCTTCTTCGTTTTCGCTTACAAAGGGGCTTACATTTACAACCTTACCCGTAAGATATTTTTTCAGAGCGGGGCTATTAAACTCCCCTACGCCACTTTCTTCAACCACTGCATCTGATAACCCAGCACTCATAAAATCTTTATCGTCATAGAGCGAGGTTCCACCTTGGCTACGTGCCCCTATAAGGATTTCATCATTTTTAAATTCAGTAGGTTTTAAAACTACCTTCATACCATTGCTCAAGGTAAGTTCAGTAGCACCAATTTCGGCGATTTGTTTCGTAGAAGTAATACTTCCAGCTTTAGGAAGATTTTCAACCAATGGTTTATTGACCACTTTATCCTCATACGCTTTCACATCTTTACCTGCACTGTTGACCCATTCCAAAACGGTGGCTTCATTTGGCAGTTTAGCTTTGTCTTTTTCAGAAGCTAAAACCAAAACAGTGCGATTGTCGGAGGTAAGGTATTTGGCAGCAAGCGCATTTACTTCTTCTACCTTAATGCCATCCATTTGTTCCATTACAAAGGCATAGTAGCCCTCTATTCCCATTGTAGCCGATTCTTCCAAGAAATGACTCATGTACTCTCTGACATAATTGGCCGATTTGGTTTTGTCTTTTTCTTTGAATCCTTTTTCTACACTGGCCAAAATTTGTTTTTTAGTACGCTCCAATTCGGTCGCAGTAAAGCCAAAATTTTTGACCCGAATACCTTCACTCACCACGGCTTTAAGTGCCATTTCTAAATTTCCATCTTTAGCAACGGCAATATTGGTAAATGAATCATAATCACCAATAAAGCCACCGTAGCCTGCACCTCCAAATAAGAAAGGAGGATTGGCTTGTTGTGTGAGTTCTTGCAAACGCGCCTGCAACATTTGGTTGAATAAGTTACGCTTGAGAGATTCACGTACATCACCCATTGTTTTTTCCTCGGCCTTTGGCAATTTCGTAATCATCTGAGCTATCATATAAGGTTGCTCGGGGTCGGTCACAATAGCTACCCGTGTACCTTTAAAATCAGCGACGGGAAATTTCCCCAAAGGTTTGGGCTTAACTGCGGCAGGGATAGCCCCAAAACGTTCTTTGATGATTTTTTCTACTTGATCAATATCAAAATCCCCTACGGCAGCAATCGCCTGTAAGTCAGGACGATACCAAGTTTTGTAAAAATTCCGAATGGTTTCATGCGTAAAATTTTTAAGAATATCTTCGGTTCCGATGATATTACGTTTCCCATATTTGGAATCACCTACCAAAATAGGAAGCCACTTATCACGCATTCGCTGCTGAGCCCCTTTACCACCTCGTAGCTCTTCCAAAATCACCCCACGCTCTTTGTCAATTTCGGTGCCTTCCATCGTAATATTATGCGCCCAATCTTCCAGTACAACAAACGCCTTGTTGAAAATATCTGCTGAGTCAGTTGGAACTGGAAGCTGATACACCGTTTGGTCTTGACCTGTAAAGGCATTTAAGTCATCTCCGAACTTAACCCCTGCCCGCTGCAAGTAATTGACCAACTCATTTTTTGGAAAACTTTTGGTTCCGTTAAAAGCCATATGTTCGGTAAAGTGTGCTAAACCATTTTCTTTGTCTTCTTCCTGAATAGCACCTACTTTGTTGATCAAATATAACTCCGCCCGCTTTTTAGGCTCTTCGTTTTTACGGATGTAGTAGGTCATCCCATTGGGTAGCTTACCATAACGTACCTTGGGGTCAAATGGAATGGGTTTCTTGAGGTCAGTTTGGGCAAAGGCTACATTTACACAAATGAATACTACTGCAACGAGCAGCAATTTTGTTTGTTTCATGGATTTGTAAAGTTTAATTGAATAATTGATTTTGGGTTAAACAAGTTGTTTACGTATATGTTCACAAATTATTGTAGATAAGTAATCAGATTAAAGCTTTACCAATAAAGTTATACTTTTGACAAACGTTTAGAAAACGAAAGAATTAGTTTTCGCAAAAATAGTAGAATAAATGTTATTCGACGATTCATATAAAACAATAGTTGCCCCCGTTGAAGGTTTCTTTCGTGACCGTGGAAGTAAATTCTTGGCTCACGCTTATCCCATTCAGAATGAAGTTGACACTAAAATATACTTAACTGAACTGCGTGAATTACACCCCAAAGCGGTTCATCATTGTTATGCCTATCGCTTCGGACTCGACCGTACTCAATACCGCGTCAACGATGATGGCGAGCCCTCAGGCTCGGCGGGAAAACCTATTTTAAATACCATTTACTCTCACGACCTCACCAACGTAATTGTGGTAGTGGTGCGCTATTTTGGCGGTACACTTCTCGGTGTTCCTGGACTCATTAATGCCTATAAAGTAGCTACCGATGAAGCACTCAAACAAGCCCAAGTTATTACTAAACACATACGCGATGTTTATACACTTACCTATCCTTATGAGCAAATGAATGAGGTGATGAAAGTGATAAAAACTTTTGACCTTACCCCTCAAAATCAGCAATTTGACAACGAATGTCGGCTCCAAGTTGATATAAGAAAAACCTTGCTCAACCAAGTTTTAGGGCGGTTTGAAAAAATAGAATCTCTACAAATGGAATTTGAGAAAACGATTTGAGTTAAAGCATTACAGGTTCTTCAAGACCCAATCTGTCATCATTTGATAACGGTGAATGAGCGTATTGCCACCACTGATACCATGAGTACGATTGGGATAATAAAATGAGTCAAATTGTTTTCCAGCTTTAATCAGTGTATTGACAAAATCTACCGAATTTTGGAAATGTACATTATCATCTCCTGTGCCATGTACAATCAGAAACTTTCCTTTTAATTTATTGACGTGGGTGATAGGCGAATTGTCGTCATAGCCCGATGCATTATCCTGTGGACGTTTGAGGTAGCGCTCGGTATAAACTGTATCATAGTACCGCCAAGTAGTCACGGGAGCTCCCGCAATACCTGCTTTGAAATAATCTGCGCCAATTGTCATGCACAACGAAGTCATATACCCCCCATAGCTATGCCCATGAATACCGATGCGCGAAGCATCTACATAAGGCAGGGTTGCCAGGTATTTGGCCCCTTCAATTTGATCTTCTGTTTCTACTTTTCCAAGCTGAGCATACGTACTTGTACGAAAAGCATTGCCCCGTGCGCCTGTTCCACGACCATCTACCGACACAATGATATACCCTTTGGTTGCCAACAATTTAAACCAAGCAGTCAAGGGGTTGGTCCAAACATCAGAAACTGTCTGTGACCCAGGTCCACCATATACAAACATCAAAACAGGGTATTTTTTGGAAGCTTCAAAGTCCAACGGTTTTATCATCCATGCATTCAGTTCTGTGCCTTTGGTAGTAGTAAACTTAAAAAAGTCTTGTTTGGGCAAATTGTATTCGGCTATGCGTTCACGGAGTTTTTGATTAGCTTCCAGAATTCGTACCGTTTTGCTCGTAGAAGCTTGATGAAGACTTACTGTCAACGGCTCTTGGGCTGATTGGTTATAAATCAAATAATAGCTAAAATCAGGACTCATGTTTATGGCATTTGAACCTGATTTTTCAGTGAGTTTTATTGGCTGAGGTAGCACTATAGCCGCTGTCTTTTTTGATTTTTTGACAGGAGGTGTTGTCAAATTCAAACTATATAAGTGGCGTTCCAAAGGAGAGACCATAGAAGAAGTAAAATACAGCGTTTGAGTTTTTTCATCCAGCCCCACCATATCGGTTACTTCCCAATCACCAGAAGTCAGTTGTTTCAATAACTTTCCACTCATATCGTACTGATATAAATGTTTATAACCGCTTTTCTCAGAAGATTGAATAAACGATTTGCCATCAGTTAGATAAGTCAAGTCGTCAGTAAACTCTAAATCTATGTAGGTTTTACTTTCTTCACTCCATACCGTCTCCGATTGTCCCGTAGAAGCATCAGCGTGAAGAATATCTAATCGGTTCTGTAAGCGATTCATTCGTTTGACAGACAGCAAATTAGAATTTTGTGTCCACTTGATGCGTGGAATGTATTGATCGGTTTCCAGACCAACATCCACTTTCGTTTTTTGATTACCGACTAAATCATATACCCAAATTTGAACTACCGAATTAGGCTCTCCCGCTTTGGGATATTTGTAGCGATAGTCTTTAGGATATAAATCTCCCCAGATTTGTAAGTTATATTCGGGAACATTTTTTTCGTCAAAACGATAAAAAGCCAATTTTTTTCCATCGGGCGACCATTCAAATGCTTTGGCAAAACTAAATTCTTCTTCATAAACCCAATCACAGGCTCCATTAATAACTTCGTTCCATTTGCCATCGGTCGTGATAGGCTGCTCAGTCATGGTTGTCAAGTCGGTCAAAAACACATTATTGTCACGTACAAAAGCCACTTTACTACCATCGGGCGAAAGCGTAGCGAGCATTTGTTTACCGATTTTCGAGAGTTGAACCAATTTTTTAGTGTTTAAATCATACACATAAAAATCAGCTTTGAAGGAGCGGCGATAAATGCGTTCAATCCCCGTAGTCAACACCAGTTTTTGTTCATTGGCGCTCAGCTCGTAACTATCAAACTGTATTGATTGATTACTCCCTTCTACTCGAACTGCTGCTTGGTCAAAAAGTGTTTCTACGGCTTCGCCTGTTGCGATACTGTATTTAATAACTTTGCCGTTTTGTTGAGCCGTATAGAACCCTCCTGCTTTCATCCAATTTACCCCCGAAACAGTTTTAGGAGTAAAAATTGACCCTTGAGGACCGTAAATGTCTTCAAGAGTTAATGCCTTTTTCTGAGCAAAAGACACGTCAGTCAGTAAAAAAGCGACGATATACAGGAAATAAACTCGATTGAAGATAGAAGTAGTGATTTTTCTCATGTAAATTGATGAATGACAGTAAAACTCAGCAAAGATAATTAAAACTAATCCAACCGTTAAATCCCCCGGTTTGTGGGAAATAAAAGATAGCTATTCTCGAAAAAACAAAGAATTAGAAAAAGCTTCTTTAAGAATAAATTATCTTTGAACACTCAAAAGTGATCTCAAAACCAATGCTCAAAAAAGAACGTTACCGCCTGCTGATTGACCATTTCTCGAAGAAATTCCCCACGGCTGAAACCGAACTCCACTACTCCAATCCTTATGAACTCTTAGTCGCTGTGATATTGTCGGCCCAATGTACCGATAAAAGAATTAATATGGTTACTCCTGCTCTGTTTGAGCGATTCCCTGATCCGCAGGCATTGGCTATGAGTACAGTAGAAGAAGTGTTTCAATATATTCGGTCGGTTTCTTACCCCAACAACAAAGCCAAACATTTGGTCGGGATGGCGCGGATATTAATAGATAAATTTGGCGGAGAAGTGCCTGGTACAATTGAAGAGCTTCAATTGATGCCAGGTGTTGGTCGTAAAACAGCCAACGTGATTGCTTCTGTTATTTATAATCAACCTGCCATGGCGGTAGATACACACGTTTTTCGCGTATCACATAGGCTGGGTTTAGTAGCCAAAACAGCCACTACGCCGTTGGCTGTTGAAAAAGAATTAGTTAAAAACATGCCAGACTCTATCATTCCTGTGGCGCATCATTGGCTGATTTTACATGGCCGGTATGTATGTCTGGCCCGAACTCCTCAATGTCAAAAATGTGATTTAACGCACTTTTGTAAATTCTATGAAATGTTGTTGAAGAAAAAAGGTTAGTCCAATCCATTCTGTTGTTTTGACAAATAGACCTCTTTCTTAAATAAATATAACTATTTAAATATTTAGGTTTACCAATCCACAAACAATTAACCAAACTTGAGTAATATGATTTAAATGATTTCGATAGGTCTCTTTTACGATA
>JBDHXS010000229.1:0-9345 GCA_039810845.1 Runella sp.
TCTGATAATCACTAATTTTGCATTATGAAAAAAGTTGCGTTTTATACATTAGGTTGTAAACTCAATTATTCCGAAACTTCCAGTATTTCACGGATGTTTGAGGAGAAAGGTTATAAAAAAGTAGCCTTTAATGACCAACCTGATATTTTTATTGTGAATACTTGTTCGGTAACAGAGAATGCTGATAAGAAATGTCGCAAGATTGTACGTGAAGCACAAGCAATAAATCCCGATGGCTATGTGGCGATTATCGGCTGCTATGCCCAACTCAAACCCCAAGAAATTGCTGAAATTCCAGGGGTAGATGCGGTTTTAGGGGCAGCCGAAAAATTTAGATTAATAGATTTGTTGGATGGATTTGTCAAAGAACCAACGAAAAAACAAGGCCAAGTATTTAACTCCCCGATTGAAGAGGCGGTAGATTATCACGTATCTTACTCGCTCAACGACCGTACACGCACTTTTTTGAAGGTACAAGATGGTTGTGATTACCCTTGTGCGTATTGTACCATTCCGTTGGCGAGAGGAAAAAGCCGCTCTGATACAATTCAAAACGTAGTGAAGGCTGCCCATGATATTGCTGCCCGGGGCGTGAAGGAAATCGTATTGACGGGTGTAAATATTGGTGATTTTGGACTACAAGAAGGGCAACGAACTGAAACGTTTTATGATTTAATTCAAGCGTTGGATGAAGTGGAAGGGATCGAACGTTTTCGGATTTCTTCCATTGAACCGAATCTCCTCACAAATGAAATTATTGCTTTTGTAGCCCAATCGAAACGATTTGTACCACATTTTCATATTCCTCTTCAATCAGGCTCCAATAAAGTATTGGGGCTCATGCGCCGTCGTTATCGCCGTGAGTTGTATGTTGACAGAGTCATAAAAATCAAAGAACTTATGCCCCATTGTTGTATTGGGGTAGATGTTATAGTGGGACATCCAGGCGAGACCAAAGAGGAGTTTTTGGAAACGTATAACTTCCTAAGTGCGCTTGATATATCTTACTTGCACGTTTTTACCTATTCTGAAAGATCCAATACATTGGCACTTGATATTAAGCCTATTGTGCCTCAATCGCAGCGAGCAGAGCGCTCAAAAATGCTCCATATTTTATCAGACAAAAAACGCCGGGCTTTCTATGAAAGCCAATTGAGTACTGATCGTACAGTTTTGTTTGAAGATGAAGTGGTAAACGGGCTAATGCAAGGATTTACCGAAAATTATGTGCGAGTAGCAGTAAAGTATGATCCATTGCTCATTAATGAATCGAAAAGGCTAAGACTTACGTATATTAACGACAGCGGGTTAGTAGAGGCGACTGAAAGCGAGGAAGAAATATTACAACATTGATGAAAGATTAGTATGCTCCGATAGAAAGCATTACCAATGTGCAAGCTTCTTGTACTTCGATGCCATTTTTCTCTAAAAGCTCCTCAAATTCCTCATTTTCGGTTCCTGGATTAAAAATAATACGTTTAGGTTTTAAGTTAATAATATAGTCGTACCATTCAGGTTGGTGCTGGGGGCCAATGTAAAGCGTGATGGTGTCGATATTCTCAAAAGAAGGTTTTCCCGTTTGAATTTGATTGCCAGCAACTTGTCCCTCTTTTAACCCAAGCATTTTGATGGAATGACCGTGCTTGACTAAGCGATGAGCAGCTAAAAAAGAATAACGGGAAGGATTAGTAGAAGCACCAATAATGAGTGTTTTTTTCATGAGAAGATTTACGTTCATTTTTTCTAAACAAAATTTAGTAAAACTTGTTCTATTCAAGTGCCTCAAAAATAGTTATACTTACGATTTATAATTTTTCATCAATAAAAATAAAAGCTATGGGCGATAAGAAAATTGTAAACTACTGGAATGAAAAGTGGGTACTTATCGAGTTTGAAGGAGTTGAAAATCCACCCCATTATGAAGTGTCGAACTATGGCAGACTGCGCAGTTTTCAGAGTGGAGAAAAAGAGGGAATTATCATTAAAGGTTCCGTAATCCAAGGGTATCGTTCATTGAATATTCGGATTACAGGAGGAAAAACAATCAATAGATATGTCCATAAATTAGTGGCTGATTTGTTTGTAAAACGAGAAAGCGAAGACTCGAAATACGTTATTCACCTTGATTTTGACAAACAAAACAACCGCGCTGAGAATTTGAAATGGGTTACCAAAGACCAAATGGTAGAACACAATCGCGAAAACCCTGCGGTGATAAATCGCCAAATCCCCAAACGTACCAGTAACTACAAATTGACGGAAATAAAGGTCAGGATGATTAAAAAAATGCTTAAAAGCGATAAAAGCCGCTTAAAGATGATTGCAAAACAGTTTGGTATTACGCATACCCAATTGAATCGTATTCGTTCGGGAGAAAACTGGAAAAATGTAAAATTGGATGATGAGTAGTAGAAAACTAAATTACCCACCAATCGTTGACATAGATTCCGAAATCACTCTTACTTTTCTTCGTGCTTCCGCTTCAAATCCATCTTTGGCACGGTTTTGAAGTGCTTCAAAAATAGAGAGTTTTAGTGCTTCATCATTAATACCTGTACGGAGTAAATCCTTGATATTAAAGACCCCATCGTCGTATAAGCAGGTCTTAAACTGCCCTTGCGGAGTGAGACGTAGCCGATTGCAAGTGCCGCAAAATGTTCTACTAAATGCAGCAATGATTCCAATCGTACCCTTGTGATTAGGAATCTGATAATTATAAGAAGTAGAAGCAGGCGGGTCGGGTAATTTGTAAATTCCTGGATAGTGTTTTTTTAGTTCCTCTAAAATTTTTCGGTAATTCCAAAACTCTTGATACTCGTGTGCCCCGTCACCATTGAAAGGCATTTCTTCAATAAACCGTACACTGACATTGTGCTTACGGGTGAGTTCGGCCATTGGAACAATATCATCTGTATTTTTACCAGACATTACCACTGCATTGAGCTTGGTAGAGATATTATGTTCTTGTAACGCTTCAAAAGTTTGCCAAACATTTTGAAATTCATCACGGCGTGTAATCTCAAAAAAGCGTTGACGGTCGAGACTATCTAAACTGAGATTGACTGATTTGATACCCAATCGCTTAAATTCGGGAACGAGCGGGGCCGTAAGTACGCCATTGGTTGTAATATTTATTTGTCGTAACCCTTCAATTTGACGTATTTCTTCCAGAAATTCCATGATACCCCGCCTTACAAAAGGCTCGCCTCCCGTAATACGCACTTTGTCCACGCCCATACTTGCCAATAGGCGAATGATGCGTTCCATTTCTTCCCATGTCAACAAATGAGGCTTAGGCACGTATTTGATCCCTTCCTCAGGCATACAATAAAAACAGCGCAGATTACAGCGGTCGGTAACTGCAAGCCGCAAGTAGCTAATTGAGCGCCCATGATTGTCAATGACTTGGTTCAAAGAGATAGCTGGTTTATAAAGTACAATTTAAGTCGTTATTTTTCAAAGTAAATAACGGAATAGTTAAAAAACAAGTTCTGAATTGAGAGAAAGTAAAAAAGGTATCAAAAAATATTAATTGTAATTTATATTCTATACTTTTGTGCTGGCGTCGTGCCAAATATCAATTTTTTAATTTTTTAGTAATGAACAAAGGAACAGTAAAGTTCTTCAATGAAACAAAAGGATTTGGTTTTATTGTGGATAACACCACTGGTGAAGAAATTTTCGTACACATTTCTGGTTTAGTTGACAACATCCGCGAAGGAGACGTTGTATCATTCGACACTGCCCAAGGCAAAAAGGGTTTGAATGCTACTAACGTAAAACGTGCGTAGTCATCTTATCAGAGACGTTGAAGTGATATATTGAAAATCCAGTTAAAACTGGGAAGTGCAATGTGTCAAGAGAGGGCAAACGGTTTCATCCGCTTGCCCTTTATTTTTGTCTAAAACCTTACAAACCAATCGTTGCAGCGAACCGTAAGGTTTTTTATCAAAAAATCTATTTATTCCGTACTTTTGCGGACTTTTTAAAGAATTTAAGAAATTAAGATTATATGCTTAGAACGCACACTTGCGGAGAACTCCGCATTTCGGATGTCAATAAAGAAGTTGCTTTGAGTGGATGGGTACAAAAAATCCGCGACAAAGGGGGGATGATTTGGATTGATTTACGCGATCGTTATGGTATCACTCAGTTGATGCTTGAGGAAGGCAAAACCAACCCAGCAATAATGGCACAGGCACGTCAATTGGGACGCGAATTTGTGATACAAGCAAAAGGCGTAGTAGCAGAACGTATTGCTAAAAACGATAAAATCGCAACGGGTGAAGTAGAAGTTAAACTGTCTGATTTAGAGGTGCTTAACTCCGCAAAACTCCCTCCGTTTTTGATTGAAGACGAAACCGATGGTGGTGATGAATTGCGTATGAAGTACCGTTACTTGGATTTACGCCGTAATGTCGTGCGCAAAAACTTAGAGTTGCGCCATAAAGTAGCGCAACAAACGCGTTTGTACATGGACGCACAAAACTTCATTGAAGTAGAAACTCCCGTTTTGATTAAATCAACACCCGAAGGTGCGCGTGATTTTGTGGTGCCAAGTCGGATGAATCCAGGTGAGTTTTATGCTTTGCCTCAGTCACCCCAAACGTTTAAACAATTATTGATGGTATCGGGCTTTGACCGTTATTTTCAGATTGTGAAATGTTTCCGTGATGAAGACCTTCGCGCTGACCGTCAGCCTGAGTTTACTCAAATAGACTGTGAGATGTCGTTTGTGACGCAGGAAGATGTATTGCAAATGTTTGAAGGGTTGATTCGTCATTTATTCAAAAACGTTAAAACTATCGGTTTGCCCGAAGTTCCTCGAATGACTTATGCCGATGCGATGAAAAAATACGGTTCTGATAAACCTGATATTCGCTTTGGGATGGAGTTTGTGGAGTTGAAAGGAGATATTGATGTAATTTCTGGTAAAAACTTTGGTGTTTTTGATGCGGCAGAGTTGGTAGTTGGGATTTGTGCCAAAGGTTGTGCAGACTATACGCGTAAGCAAATAGATGAACTAACTGAGTGGGTAAAGCGTCCACAAATTGGCGCAAAAGGCTTAGTCTATGCGCGTTACAATGCCGATGGAACGATTAAATCGTCAGTAGATAAGTTCTATGGGGAAGAAGACCTCAAAAAATGGGCCGAAGCATTTGGAGCCGAGCCAGGCGATTTGATGCTTATCTTGGCAGGAGAAGCCAATAAAACCCGTAAACAACTTAACGAGCTTCGCCTGGAAATGGGAACTCGTTTGGGACTTCGCAACCCTGATGACTATAAAGTATTGTGGGTTGTAGATTTTCCATTGTTGGAATACGGCGAGGAAGACCAACGTTGGTTTGCTATGCACCATCCATTTACGAGCCCCAAACCCGAAGATATTCCGTTGTTAGCAACTGATTTGGGAGCGGTACGTGCCAATGCTTACGATATGGTTATCAATGGTACAGAAGTGGGAGGCGGCTCAGTGCGGATTTTCCAACGTCCGTTGCAGATGCAGATGTTTGAAATATTAGGCTTTACGCCCGAAGAGGCCAAAGCGCAGTTTGGCTTCTTGATGGAAGCGTTTGAATTTGGGGCTCCACCTCATGCGGGTATTGCGTTTGGTTTCGACCGTCTGTGTTCGCTGTTTGGAGGAGCAGATTCAATTCGTGATTTTATTGCTTTTCCCAAAAACAACTCAGGCCGTGACGTAATGATTGATTCTCCTTCACGGATTGACCAAAAGCAGTTAGATGAATTGAAGATAGTGACGAAAGCGTAGTTTACTCAGGTCAGACGTTCCGTCAGACCGTTACTAATCACTGAAAATAAGCTCCATTGTTTCTATATTGACTCCTCACGGAATTAGTTCGGTGAGGAGTTTTTTTGTTTGAAAGCAAAAAAATCAATTCTACGTCTTAAATTGCACCTTTCGTCCCATTTTTTGGAGTAGGGACAATAATTTTAGCCATCTTCAAGTTTTAGAAACAATCGCTTTTAACAGCCCAAACCATCCAATATGAGCCTCTTTGATCGCGTCAAAGCCTATTTTAGCCGTGATAGCTTCCAAAAAGACCCTGAGTTAGTGTCCTTTGCCGAGTTAGAACCCCCTAAAATGGAAGGATTGTCTTCTGTATCAAGCACTTCGCTTGCACAAACCCCCGCTGTAGTTGTTTCTGAGACAAAGCCCTTTCTAGAAGACCCTCAGCCCGAAACCAAGTCGTGGGTGTTGTCGCCACCGAGTCCGCAAATTGAGTGGCCGTCGTGGCTCGAAGATGAAACCCTACTTCGAGACGAAGGCGTTATTTTCGGTCTTTCTGAGTCAAAACCCGAAGAAAAGGTAGCGATTATTCGCAATTATTTTGTACACCAAACCGCCGATTTGGAGCGAGAAGTAGAGCGGCACGGAGAAAAGATTCAAGAACTGAACTTGTTTATTGAACAGAAAGAAAACCGTATCAACGAACTCAAAGAAAAAACCAACGAGCTTGAAGGCCGCAGTCACGACGGTGAACATCAATTGCCCCGAACGATTGTGGGATTAGGATTTTCGGCAGCGATGTGTATTGGTAATTATTTCCTGATTGCTGATACTCTCAAGCCTTTGTATCCGAGCAGCGAATGGATTGCAGTAGGGGTATTTTTGGCGGGAATGTTTAATTTGTTCGGTCGGGTTTCTCTTTTTCACGATACCGAGACGACCGTATCGTGGCGTAGGCTTTTGGAAGAAATCGGGATGCCCTTTGCGGCGGCGCTCTTTGTGTTTGTACAAGCTATTCAAAATCAAGGTGTTTGGCGAGCGTTGGCATTGTTTGTGTTTGTGTTTTTCTTGTTTTTGTTTGCGGGAAAACTGTTGCTCAGTAATATCACAGTACTGCGTAACGACTTGAAAGAATGGTTGACAGGAACAAATTTGAAGAAGGAAAAAACAACCAAAACCGACAGTTGGGAGGAAGAAAAGACTCGACTGAATGCCGAAATTGACGAGTTGCGGGTACAAAAATGGCAAATCATACCTCATCTCAATCGTGCAGAGGCAGAATTGGCTCGCCTAAACGCTCGTCGCGACGCGCTTATTAAAATGTTTGAAAGCGAATTTAGTCTCGCCCGTCAACTTCGTGGACGCTTGACAGACAAACAAATGAAGGAGATATCAAAAGGGTTTGAATGATCACTCATTGTTTCAGAAATTCTATTTTACACTATTCCTGATATAGATTTTGACTCTTATCAAGAATGATAAAAAAATAAAAAATGCAAGATCCAAATCACACTGAAAAACCTGACTTTCAGCACGGCTATAACAGCGGTATTGAAGGCTCAGAAAATCGTAATCCTTACGAAAGCTATTTGTCTAGCGAAATACACTACAATTGGCTCTCTCAACGGATTGGTGACCGCCGTAACGAAATTCAGCGTGTAGAGCGCGAAATTGAGGAAACGTCGGTAAAACGTAAAACGGCTTATGACCGTTTGCAAGAATATGCGCAACGTGTAGCAAAGGTTGCAAAACGCGTAGCTGAACTGGCCTCGCAGCGCGAAAGTATTGACACCGAAACCGAAGCTCTCCGCAATCGCCGCAAACAAACACAGTCGGAATATTCGCTTTTGGCAGGACTTTTTTTCTTTGCGGCAGGTTTAGCTTTTGTGTTTGGCGACTTAATTATCTCACACGAAATCGTGGCTTATGCCCTTAATATTCGTAATACCTACGAAGCTTGGGCATTTGCCATAGGCTTGGCTATGATTTCTATTTTACTCAAACCTGCCTATGACCGTTTGGTAGAAAAGCCCTACACTGAACAACATACCCAAAAAGACCGCTCGCGTTATGCGTGGTTTAAAGTGGGTTTGGCGGGGTTTGCGATCATTACTTTGGGAATTTTGGGCTGGTTTCGTTACGAAGCCTACCGTACCGATAAACTGAAGGAAGCCATCAATAAATCGGTGAAGAATTTACAACTGAGTGCCACACCCCTTGACCCCACAAGTACCATTACCCCTGAGCAGCAACAGGCTTTATTGCAGAAAATAGAGCAACAGATTTTACGCTCTGATGAACTCAATCTTATGCTCGTTAATAGTCCTTGGGCCTTGGCATCATTTGTATTGAGCGGAATTTTATTTGCTTTGGCAGGAGCCGTGTCATTGGGAATGGCTTTGCCCGTATTGCAAAATTTTTGGTACCGTTGGTTACAAATTGACCCCCGATTGGGGCGTTTGCGCCGTCGTCGTAAAAAACTAATGAAGGAAATTGAAGCAGCTGACAAGGAACTGGCCGAAGAAACAACTCAGAAGGATATTCTTGCCAATGAATTGGCGATGCTGCCCAGTCTTGATGATTTACGTTCGGAGCGTATAAAAATGCGAGACGAATTGGATGCGCTCATCGAAACGACGCGCTTGGCACAAACAGATAGCCGTATTGCTTCTTTCAACGATGGCTATGCCAAAGGCGAAATAGCCCGCGAACTAATGAATGAAGAAGAATTTACACAGTTTCGTAATTCTCTGATGAATACACACAACTTAGCTCTTAAAGCCTCGGCCTCCACCGATCGAAGTATGAATTATGGCATCGGCAAGCGCTCCAGTGGCATGCGTCCACATCAGATGATTCGCAAGATGATTACAGATGGATTGGAAGGTGAGAAGGAGTAATTCTGAATAATAAAGTAATTCCCAAACCCTGAAAGCGATTAGCTTTCGGGGTTTTTTATTTCGTTTAAGCCATTCTTGTGTCCTTGCTGATATTTTATCCGAAACCATCTTCAATCTCATTGTGATTGATGAATGGCTCTTTTTGTTGTTCTATTTCTTTAATTTCAGCATAAAAAATAGGATAATGCAACAAATCGGACAAGCTTTGTCCGATTTGTTGTAGCAGGTAATCAGTTAAAATGCCGTGTTTTACAGTGTATTTTAACTCCTCAACCTTACATCATATTATGAAAAAGAAGCTACTTTTTATCTACTTATTGACAGTTAGCAGCATGGTGTTTGGCCAAACTGCAACCTTCTCAACCCACGAAGTACTTAGTGTATTGAGAGATGCGCCGATTGAATCAAAAGTAGTGAATAATGCACGGCAGCTACCACAAGCCGATTTATCTATTCAACTCCCAATGCCCGAAGGTGAGAGAAAGCGTTATTTTGCAATTGAAACTCAAGTAATGTCACCAGAATTGGCGAGAAAATATCCTGGGATAAAGTCATATCGTTTGTTTGACTCAAATAATAGAAATTTGCAAATAGGGTCACTCACATCCTATCCATCTGGTGTTTATGGGAATATAAATACTGATAAAGGAGATGTGGTGATTGCCCCACAAGATTACAAAAGTGGCTTAAATAGGG
>JBDHXS010000230.1:0-9323 GCA_039810845.1 Runella sp.
CGAACTCTTGACCGAACTTCAAAAGCCCGATACCCTTATTACCGTTTTTATGCATGAGTTGTTGGGAAAAAAAATGGGGGCATACCAACCAAGCATCGTTTGTTTGAGTGTACCTTTTCCAGGCAATTTGTTTGGAGCATTAAAATGCGGTCAGTACCTCAAAGAACACTATCCTGACGTAAAAATCGTGATGGGAGGTGGCTTTTGTAACACCGAACTACGCTCACTATCTGACCCGCGCGTATTTGATTACCTCGATTTTGTATGCCTTGACGACGGCGAAGCCCCCTTACGCACGCTACTCGAATACTTAGACGAAAAACGACCCTTGTCTTTGCTCAAGCGCACGTTTGCCCGTACCGATAATCAAGTCGTTTATTACAACGGTGCTTCTGAAAAAGATGTAGCGCAACGAGACACTGGGACGCCCGATTATTCCGACTTATTTTTGTTGGACTACCTTTCGGTTATCGAAATTGTCAATCCAATGCACCGCCTTTGGAGCGACGGGCGTTGGAACAAACTAACCCTCGCCCACGGCTGCTACTGGGGAAAATGCTCTTTCTGTGACATTTCGCTGGATTACATCAAAAATTACGAACCTCTCACAGCCGCGCTGATTTGCGACCGCATTGAAGAAATCATACAAAAAACCCAGCAAAATGGCTTTCATTTTGTGGACGAAGCAGCGCCACCCGCTTTGCTTCGCGACGTAGCGATTGAAATCATCCGCCGCAAGCTAACCGTCGTTTGGTGGACTAACATTCGTTTTGAAAAAAACTTCACCCACGATTTATCTTTATTACTCAAAGCCTCGGGCTGCATTGCCATGTCGGGCGGATTGGAAGTGGCCTCTGACCGCTTGTTGGCAATGATGAAAAAAGGCGTGACAGTGGGGCAAGTAGCACGTGTAGCCGATGGGTTTACCCAAGCGGGCATCATGGTTCACGCCTATTTGATGTACGGTTTTCCGACACAAACGGCCCAAGAAACCATTGATTCACTCGAAATGGTACGGCAATTGTTTGAAAATGGCGTACTTCAATCGGGTTTTTGGCACCGTTTTGCCATGACCTCGCACAGCCCCGTGGGTTTAGCACCCGATGCTTTCGACGTGCAACGCATTGGGCCTAGTTTCGGAGGTTTTGCCGACAATGATTTGTACCACGACGACCCCAAAGGCGCCAACCACGATTTGTACAGCGAAGGGCTTCGTAAGTCATTGTTTAACTACATGCACGGAGTAGGTTTTGATATTCCTTTGTCCAAGTGGTTTGATTCCAGAGTTCCGACTACGACCATTCCTGCCAACTACATTCAGCGACAGATAGCGCAAAGCGAAGATAGCATTCGTAAAAATGCCTTTGTGGTTTGGCTTGGGAAGCTTCCTAACGTGGAGTATTTTGAGGTAAAGCAAGGGAAAAAAGTCATCGAACTGGCCGAACTTCATTTTTACGATAAAAAACACGATTGGAGCATTCAACTCCCTGCCCAGCAAGCGCACTTTTTAGAAGAACTGTTCCCTAAAATCGCGATTCAACTTTTTGAACAACCACTGGCTTACAAACAATTACAGACGGAGTTTGAAGCGGCTCATTTGGGGAGTTTTACTGCATTTTCAAAAACGCCGACTTGGAAAAAACTCCGTGAGAATGGGCTGTTAATTCTATAGGAGACGCTAAGCTAAATGCAATCCTACCACAAGCCCCCACATCAATAGAAAGCTGACAATCAAAGACACATTTACCAAAACTCCCGCGATTCGAGAATCGTAATTGAGTTCGTCCGCAAAGGGAAGAATCGTCATTCCGATGGGTAGAATTACGCAAACAATCAGCACATTTCGAAACATGGAAGGCTCGGGTAAAAAAAAATAAAGCAACACGACGGCTAACAACCCACAGCCATACCGAATGCTCAATACCTTCACTACTGCCCATACTTGGCTCTTTTCGAGGGCAAAACTCATATAAATCCCCATCAGCAAAAGCACCAACGGTTTATTGGCTTTGGCCAGTACATCCAAAAAATCGTAGGCTACGGTCGGAAGTTCGATGTCGAGGGCGTTGATAGTTAGGCCAATAAACATGGCTTGCAGCGGAGGGAGTTGGAGTACTTTTCGTAGTACTTTTTTAAATTCTACCGAAGCCCCCTCTTCTTTGACCGCAAAATAACTCCCCACCGAATAGACCAATCCGAAAGTAACAATGGTGTTGCCAATGTCGAACATCGCGACGTAAACCAGCCCTTCTCTACCCCAGATTCCCTCAATAATGGGAAAGGCAAACAAACCCACATTGAGCCCCCCGCAGGCCATGGTCAGCATTCCTCTCAGGCGGTCGGGATAGCCCGAAAACCAAAACCAGCCAATAAGCGTCATTATCGACCCCAAAGCAATGCACAGCAAAGGACTAAAAAACAAAGCAGGTTTAAAATCTATGCGAATCGTACTGACAATCATCAACGCAGGAAACGTCGTGTGCATCAGAAACTTAGAGATTGATTTTCCATCTTTTTCGGTCACAAAATCAAATTTTTTAATCAAAAAGCCCATCGTAGCAATGCCGATGGTAATGAGAAAAACGCTGTTGGTCTGATTCATCGGAGGTGAGTTGAAGCGGGAATGCAAAGCACTACGAATGCAAAATTACAAAAGTGCATCAGATGAGTGGCCAAAAACTTTGAAAAGTCTAATTTTTAGGTCTTTTTTTCTCAAACTCATTTTACCGAAATAAAGCACGCAAACGCACCATTTTCTTGCCTGATTACAATCTATTTTTTGTTAAGTACAATTTTGCAAACGTTGTCGGTAACGATTGCGTAAAAATATCAGCGCAATTCGTTGATTTACTCCATAATTAAAAATAAACTCAATCCTACCAAACTACAACCTTGGTAGTCAAAGCCAACACATTCATAGCTAAAAAATACAATTTTGAACTCTTCCATTCATCCTGCATTCGAGAAAGCCTTGGTGGCCGACGGTGACATCCCTTGGGAAAAAGTTGACGATAAAATCCAACGCAAGATTATGTCCTTCTCCAACGAATTAATGTTGGTCAAAGTAGCCTTTTTACAAGGAGGAATAGGTACTATGCACAAGCATCCTCATTTACAAATTAGCTACGTCGCCAGCGGAGCGTTTGAGGTGACGATTGGAGACGAAAGTCGTTTACTCCAAGCAGGAGATGTCTATTTTGTACCTTCCAATGTATTGCACGGAGCCGTGTGTCACGAAGAAGGTGTTCTCATTGATGTATTTAACCCCCTCCGCGAAGATTTTCTGTAGCCTAAGGTACAGGAAAGCATTACCACAAACAGTCATTACTTTTAGCCTCCATTTTTTAACTATCAATATGAAACGCGTTCTTCTACATCTCATTATAGGTATGTTGGTGGCCTACACAGCTACCGCCCAAAAAGCGCCCTATTCGGTGCGCATGGCTGAGTCGTTTATGACTTGGCACAAAGACTCCATCATGGTCAAAGAAAACAAACCTGCAAGCTGGGACTACGAGCAGGGATTGATGTACAAAGCCATTGAAAAAGTATGGAATCGGACAGGAAATGGCAAATACTTTGAATACGTGCGCCGTGATATGGACCGCTATGTTCAGAAAGACGGCAGCATCCGTACCTACAAATACGACGATTTTAACCTTGATAATATTCCTACGGGTCGTGCTTTGTTGACCTTGTACCAGCAAACCCAACCCGACAAGGAAAAGTACCGCAAAGCCGCCGATTTGCTTTGGAAACAAATTGAGAACCAACCCCAAACCAAAGAAGGTGGTTTTTGGCACAAAAAACGTTATCCTTACCAAATGTGGCTCGACGGGTTGTTTATGGCCGAGCCTTTTGCCGCTGAGTACAGCCTTATTTTTAACCATCTTGAGCATTTCGACCACATTGCAAAGCAGTTTGCCCTCATCGAAAAATACGCCGTTGATGAAAAAACAGGCTTGATTTACCACGCCTACGACGAAAGTAAAGAACAAAAATGGGCCGACCCAAAAACAGGTCGCTCGCCTCATTTTTGGAGCAGAGCGATTGGCTGGTACGCCATGGCATTGGTGGATGTCTTAGATTACATGCCTGCCAACCATCCTGAACGCGCCAATCTTATCAAATACCTTCAACGCCTTGCGCCTGCTTTGGTAAAATACCAAGACGCCAAGTCGGGCGTGTGGTACCAAATGACTACGCAAGGAACGCGCAAAGGAAACTACTTTGAGGCTTCGGCTTCTTGTATGTTTGTTTATGCCCTCGCTAAAGGCGTACGTATGGGGTATTTGCCAGCTACTTACCTTGCTTCGGCCAAAAAAGGATACGCGGGAATCTTGAAAGAATTTGTGGAAGAAGAAGCCAACGGCACCCTCAGTCTCAACAAAACGGTGAGCGTGGGCGGCCTTGGTGGTTCTCCCTACCGCGACGGTACTTACGAATATTATTTGAGTGAGCCAATTCGCAAAAACGACCTCAAAGGCGTTGGGCCGTTTATTTTTGCCAGCGTGGAGATGGAAATTGCGGAAGAAAATAACCTTGGAAAAGGCAAAGTGGTGGCAACGGATTATTATTTTAACCGTGAATTTAGAAAAGACCACAACGGCAACCAAGAACAATTCCACTACACTTGGGAAGACCGCCAACATCCTGGTTTTTGGTTTTGGGGAACTATTTTCCGCGATTTAGGGGCCAAAACCACCAGCATTACGGCTGCTCCAACCGCTGCTAACCTCAAAGACGTGAACGTCTATATCATCGTTGACCCTGATACTAAGAAAGAAACCCCCGCTCCCAATTTTGTGCAAGACGCCGACATCAAAGCCATTAGTACTTGGGTAAAAGCAGGTGGAACGCTGGTATTAATGTCCAACGATACGTCCAATTGCGAACACCCTCATTTTAATCGTCTGGCCAAAGAATTCGGACTCCAGTTTTTGCCCAAAAACGTCAACATGGTACAAGGACAGCAGTGGGAACAAGGACGGGTGGACATTCCAGCGGGCAATGCTGTGTTTAAAAATACGCGCGTAGTCTATATCAAAGAATTATCTCCGTTGGAAGTAAAAGCCCCTGCGCAAGCACTTGTCACACAAAAAGGCGACGTCATCATGGCTGTATCAAAAGTTGGCAAAGGGACGGTTTTTGCCGTGGGAGACCCTTGGCTTTACAACGAATATACCGACGGTCGTCGCATTCCGATGACCTACGAAAACTTTTCAGCCGCCAAAGATTTAGCAAAGTGGCTGTTGAGCACAAAAAAATAAAAAACTTAGGTTTCCCAGTCGATTGCGAATCCAACCTGCTTGTCCTTCTCTTTTTGGAGAAGGCAAGCAACTGGCAAGTTTTTACGAAAACGTTACCGAAAACGATTGCGTGGAAATAATTCGACAAAAGATTGAAGTCAAGCAGAATAGGTCATAATCTCGAATCTGAATACAACATAACCTTCCTTTTTTTGAACCAACAACTTGCATTGATAGCATTATTACGCCAATGAGCCATCTATCTATAAACGAACTATCGCGCCTACACAAGCACCCAAATTTGGTCGTACCTGAGGCGTCTATATTTGACCTTCCTGAAAAAGTATTACAATTTGGAACAGGTGTACTGCTGCGAGGCTTACCTGATTATCTGATTGACAAGGCCAATCGCCAAGGGGTTTTTAATGGCCGCATTGTGGTTGTAAAATCGACTGACTCGGGCGATTCGGCGGCTTTCGACGAGCAAGATGGTTTATATACGCTTTGTGTTCGCGGGATTGAAAACAACGAACTCGTCGAAGAAAACATCATCTGCTCGGCCATCAGTCGCGTGTTGTCGGCCAAGTCACAGTGGGAAACTATTCTTGCATGTGCCAAAAACCCTGAGCTGCAAATTATTCTTTCCAATACCACCGAAGTAGGTATTCAGTTGGTTCAAGACGACATTTCGGACACACCTCCTACGTCGTTCCCTGGCAAATTGTTGGCCTTTCTTTACGCTCGTTTCAAAGCGTTTGGGGGAAGCCAAGAATCAGGTTTGGTGATTGTTCCAACCGAATTGATTCCTGATAACGGCACCAAATTGGAGTCGATTGTGATTGAACTCGCTCACCGCAACGGCCTAGAATCTGCTTTCTTCGACTGGCTCGAAAGTGCCAATCATTTCTGCAATTCACTCGTTGACCGTATTGTGCCTGGCAAGCCCGATGCTGATACATGCCAAGCATTGTACGAAGAGTTCGGTTACGAAGACAAACTCTTGACCCTGAGCGAAGTATTTCGCTTGTGGGCGATTGAAGGAGACGAACACGTCAAACAAGTACTCTCATTTGCTACAACCGACGACGGCATTTTTATTGAACCTGATATTAATTTGTTCCGTGAACTCAAGCTTCGCTTGCTCAACGGCACGCATACGCTTAGCTGCGGTTTGGCATACCTTGCAGGTTATGACACGGTCATCAGCGCCATGCAAGACGAAATCATGGCTTCCTTCATCGGCAATTTAATGCTGGCCGAATTGGGCTTGGCCATTCCGTACCCAATGGACGACAAACGCCCTCAGCGGTTTGGAATGCAAGTGATTGACCGTTTTCGCAACCCGCACCTCAATCACCAATGGCTTAGCATCACGCTCAATTACACCTCCAAAATGAAAATGCGGAACGTGGCAACATTGTTGCGCTATTACGAAATCTTTGACTGCGTTCCTCAATATATCTCTTTAGGATTTGCCGCTTACTTGTATTTTATGAAACCCGTTGCCAAAGAAGGTTTTGTGTATTTTGGTGAACGTAACGGCATTCCTTATCCCATTCAAGACGAAAAAGCCGAGTATTTTTACCAAAAATGGCAACAATACGATACCGCAGAGCTGGTTGAAAAAGTGTTGCAAGACAAAACGCTTTGGGACACTGACTTATCACTTTTGTCTGGTTTTGCGCAGAGCGTGACCGACCATTTAGAAAATATGCTTGAAAATGGGGTAAAACAATCCCTTGAAAGCTTTTTTCTAAGACATCCCTCTCAGATAGCCGAAACGAACGAGATTCTCTAAACTTAACCCTCATTTATTACCATGTTAGTCACTAAGACTTTTCTTGACGAAGATTTTTTACTCCAAACCGATAGCGCACGCAATCTCTACCACGAGTTTGCGAAACAAATGCCTATCATTGATTATCATAACCACCTTCCTCCCGACCAAATTGTAGCCGACAAAACGTTTGAGAACCTGACGCAAATTTGGTTGTACGGCGACCACTACAAGTGGCGGGCTATGCGTACCAATGGTATTCATGAAAGCTATTGTACAGGAGAGAAAAGCGATTACGAAAAGTTTGAAAAATGGGCTGAAACCGTACCTTATACCCTTCGTAACCCACTCTACCACTGGACTCACCTTGAATTGCAACGCTATTTCGACGTTCACGAAGTTTTAAACCCCCAAAGCGCGTGTCGTATCTACGACGAATGTTCGGAGAAACTCCGCACCCCTGATTATTCTGTACGTAACTTGCTCCGCAAAATGAACGTAGAAGTGGTATGTACTACCGACGACCCGCTCGATACATTAGAGTACCACCAACAATTAGTCACAGAAGGGTCGTTTGAGATTCAAATGCGTCCAGCCTTCCGTCCTGATAAATTTATCCTAATTGGCAATGCCAACTTTGCTACCTATCTCCAAAAATTAGGCACTATCGTTGGTTTTGAAATCAATCGTTACGACGACCTTACCAAGGCGCTCCGTGCGCGCGCCGATTTCTTTGCTTCTTTGGGATGTAAGTTGTCTGACCACGGCTTGGAGCAAATCTACGCTACTGACTTTACTCCAGAAGCCGCTGATAGCATTTTGCAAAAAGCACTTGCTGGACAAACACTTTCTCAGAACGAAATTTTGGTGTACCAATCGGCCATTTTACACTTCCTCGGGACGATGTACCACGAACTTGGCTGGACACAGCAGTTTCACCTGGGAGCACTTCGCAACAACAACGCCCGCGCTTTGCGTCTTTTGGGCCCCGATACAGGCTGGGATTCAATTGGTGACTGGTCGCAAGCCGTAGCATTGTCAAAATTCTTGGGACGTTTGGACGAATACGACCAATTGGCCAAAACCATTATCTACAACCTCAACCCTGCCGATAACGAAGTGATTGCGACCATGATTGGCAACTTCAACGACGGGTCGATTGCGGGTAAAGTTCAGTTTGGGTCGGGATGGTGGTTTTTAGACCAAAAAGACGGCATGGAAAAGCAAATTACGGCTTTGTCGAACATGGGTTTGCTGAGCCGTTTTGTAGGTATGCTCACCGACTCTCGTTCGTTTTTGTCGTTCCCTCGTCACGAGTATTTCCGCCGTATTTTGTGTAATATGTTCGGAAATGACATCGAAAACGGCGAAATCCCGAGCGATATGGAGTGGGTCGGCCAAGTGGTTCAGAACATTTGTTACAACAACGCAAAACACTACTTTGGATTCTAAGGCTTTTTTTCTCAACCACTAAGGCACTAAGATTCACTAAGTTTTCATTTTTCGTGCAGGCGGTTGCTCACAACCGCCTATGTACTAAAAGTATAGCACTATGGACATCAAAAATAACGTAGAATTGGGGGCTATTTGCTGTTTTGGAGAAGTGCTCCTTCGCTTTTCGCCTCAGTTCAACGGAGAATGGATTAAGCAAGCAAACATGCCTGTGTTTGTAGGAGGCGCCGAGCTAAACGTCGCTAATGCCCTTGCCAATTGGAACATTCCTGTTCGGTACAGTACCATCATGCCCGAAAATCAACTTTCGGTCGAAATCAAAGAGTATCTTACCCAAAAAGGCATTGATACCGCGGGTATTCGCCATTTTGGAAGTCGAATTGGGGCCTATTACCTCCCCCAAGGCGCTGACCTTAAAAATGCAGGGGTGATTTACGACCGCGCGTTTTCATCGTTTTCCGAACTTGCCGTTGGGAAAGTCAACTGGGAGGAAGTGTTGGAAGGTTGCTCTTGGTTTCATTTTAGTGCCATCAGTCCCGCCCTCAACCAAGACGTAGCCGATGCCTGCAAGGAAGCCTTAGAAGTAGCTTCTCACAAAGGCTTGACTATTTCGGTTGACCTCAACTACCGCGCAAAACTATGGCAATACGGCAAAAAGCCCGTTGAAATCATGCCCGATCTGGTCAAGTATTGCGATGTCATTATGGGCAATATTTGGGCGGCTAATACGCTTTTGGGCATTCCTGTCGATAAAACGGTGGAAGAAATTCATACCCAAGAAAGGTACTTAGCACACAGCATTACCACAGCCGAGGCTCTTCAAGCGGTTTACCCCAAATGCAAAG
>JBDHXS010000231.1:0-9313 GCA_039810845.1 Runella sp.
TCGCTGTGCGAATGAGAAGCAACTGACTTGATGCGACAATATTACGGCACAAGGCGCAAAATCCAAAATTATTTACTAAAAAAACTGCGTGACTCAGGCTAAACCAACGCGTCTTATTGTAAATTTGTGTTCAAATTTTTACCCTCAATATGATTTATCGTTTCAAGAAAGAAAACGCGTCCAGGCGTCCAGGTACTATTACGATTGGTGATGCCATTGGTAAGATGCTGGATACATACCGATTGCGTCCACAATTTGATGAGTCTTCGGTGAAAGCATATTGGGAGAAACTGGTTGGGCACGAGATTGCTTCCCGCACCAATACCATTTATGTCAAAGACAAAGTACTATTTTTGCAGTTAAATTCTGCTCCCCTCACCAATGAACTGGTCATAGCCAAGCGCAAACTCATCGAATCGCTCAACAAAGAGTTTGGTTATGAGCTAATTACAGATATTGTATTTATTTAAAGGTTATTGATTGAGGGTGTTAATGACACTCTGACCTTCTAAAATATCCCCTCCTTATTTTTTTACTCTGGCAGTGGTGTATAGGCCAAACAATTCTCTGTGACGAAATTTTCAAATCTTTTGGGGAAATTAACACTTATCTGAAAAGAACTACCAGATGTATTTTTTATTTAAGTGGCGCTCACTATATTATTTTGAATGAGAGAATTAGACTATTTGATAGGATAGTTCTCTTTTTTTAGACAATAGTGCAGAGTGGGTGAGGGAAGATTATTGTAGTTTTGAAATATTATTATTTGAATAATTTTTATAAATTTACCTTCTCTCTCTAAAATATGGAACTAACAGGTAGCCACACGCTCAATGCCCCTGCCCAAAAAATTTGGGACATGCTTATGACGCCCGACATCTTGGCCAAGGTGACGCCGGGAATTTCGCGTTTGGAACTCGAAAGTGAAGGGGTTTACAAAGCCATAGCTGAAGTTAAAATCGGACCTGTATCAGGTAAGTTTGAAGGGAAAGCGGAAGTGGCCGACCCTATTTCCCCCGAAAGTTTTACGCTTAAAGTACAGCAAAACAGTAAAATAGGCAATGTAGATGCCCAAATTAGGATGATTCTCAAGGCAGTTAGTACTACTGAAACCGAATTGTCTTTTGAAGGAAGTGCCGATATGTCGGGGTTACTGGCTCGTACTGGAAATCGTGTCATGAGTGGTGTAGCAAGTAGCTTGACTAAGCAGTTTTTTAAGAATTTTGAGGAAGAGTTAATAACCCACAGTTAAGGTTTTACAATTTGGAGTTGATAACAACTTATTTGATAATAAACTTTTATTTCCTTTAATCTCCATCGAGGCAGTCCATCGCTGCTGGTAGGGGCTTTTTAATAACCTGTGCGTGAGCACTTAACCTTTAGTTAATTATGCCAAAAATCTCAGTAAATGTAAACGGAACTTCGTACTCGCATGAGGTAGAAGGCCGCTTGCTGTTGGTGCATTACCTGCGCGATGTACTCGGCCTCACGGGTACGCATGTAGGTTGCGATACCAGTAGCTGTGGCGCTTGTACCATTCATTTAGACGGCAAGGCCGTAAAATCCTGTTCTTTGCTTGCCGCCCAAGCCGACGGCTTTAGTATCACTACTATTGAAGGACTTGCACCTACAGGCGAGCTTCATCCTTTGCAAATAGGTTTTAAAGAAGAGCATGGTTTGCAGTGTGGCTTCTGTACACCTGGTATGATTATGTGTGCTGCTGATTTGCTCGAACATAACCCAACACCTTCAGAACATGAAATCAGGGAGGCTTTGGAAGGCAATATCTGCCGCTGTACAGGTTATCATAACATTGTAAGGGCCATTCAGCATGCATCAGGTCAGCTGGCAGAAACAGCACCCTAAGCACGCGGGCACAATCGCCATGGGGCATTCTGAGCCGTTGTGGAGTTCGCTCCAATGGGGAAACATAATCCTATTTTTAGAGATTTAATAAAACCTATTGACTCCCTATCAATGATGGTGAACAAGACATTAAAAAAACTCCCCCATCGGGGGCTGGGGGGCTAAATATCATGAGCAATAAATTCATTGGAAAATCTATAAAACGCGTTGAAGATAAGCGTTTTATAACGGGCCATGGCCGTTATACCGACGATATAGTATTGCCGGGAATGACCTATGCTTATATACTACGTAGCCCATACGCACATGCAAATATCAAGAGCATCGACATCACAGAAGCCGCTGCTATGAAAGGTGTGATGACCATCATGACGGGCGACGAAGTAGGGCACTATGGGGTGCCTTGTGGCTGGCAGGTCAATTTCAAGAACGGCGACACGATGAAAGAACCGCCGCACCCTTTGTTGGTGAAAGATAAAGTTCGTCACGTAGGAGATGCGGTAGCCTTGGTAGTGGCCGAAAGTCGCGAAATAGCTCAGGATGCCGCCGAAGCAATTGTTGTTGATTATGAGGTGCTTCCTGCAGTAACTGATGCTTCCAAAGCCGTTGAAGCGGATGCTCCTCAGGTACACGACAGTGTTCCAAATAATATCTGTTTTGACTGGGAGATTGGTAATCCCAAATCTGAAGTAGATGAAGCGATGGCTGGTGCCGCACATATCACTTCGTTGGATTTTGTCAATCAACGCCTGTCGCCTAATGCCATGGAGCCGCGTAGTTATATTGGGCATTACGATAATGTATATGATCGTTATACCCTTTATACATCAACCCAAAATCCACATTTGATTCGACTATTGATGTGTGCATTTGTGTTGGGGTTACCCGAGCATAAGGTGCGTGTTGTAGGACCAGATGTAGGTGGCGGTTTTGGAAGTAAAATCTATCACTATACCGAAGAAGCGCTCGTTACATTGGCGGCTAAAAAAATTGGTCGCCCCGTAAAGTGGACAGAGACACGCTCAGAAGCCTTTTTGACAGATGCTCATGGACGTGATCATGTGACCCACGCTGAAATGGGCTTTGATAGGGATGGTAAAATTGTAGGATTGCGTATCAAAACATTTGCCAATTTAGGGGCTTATCTTTCGACTTTCTCAACGGCTGTTCCGACTTATCTCCACGGTACTTTATTACAGGGACTCTATACCACGCCCAAGATTCATTTGGACATGACCTGTGTTTTTACCAATACTACAGCAGTGGATGCCTATCGTGGCGCAGGACGTCCCGAAGCCACTTATTTGCTGGAACGTTTGGTAGATTTGGCAGCGCTTGAAATGGGTACAGATCCTGCTGAATTGCGTCTTAAAAACTTCATCGCTCCCTTTGATGGTGTAACTCAACCAGGCTATCAAACCAATGTGGCCTTGCAGTATGATAGCGGGAACTATCATGGTGTTTTGGCGCGTGGCCTCGAAATGCTGGGCTATGACGATTTTCGGAAAGACCAAGCTGAAGCGGCTAAAACAAACAAATTGCTGGGCGTAGGTTTTTCAACGTATATCGAAGCTTGCGGAATTGCTCCATCGGCGGTGGTAGGGTCGCTGGGTGCTCGGGCGGGTTTGTTTGAAGTAGGACAAGTACGTGTTCAACCTACAGGTTCCGTAAGTATATTTACGGGTTCACATTCGCATGGCCAAGGCCATGAAACTACTTTTGCCCAAATTGTAGCTGACCGTTTAGGTATTCCGATGGAAAATGTAGAGATCCACCACGGAGATACAGAATCCGTTGCTTTTGGGATGGGTACCTACGGTTCACGCTCGTTGGCCGTGGGAGGAAGTGCTATTGTGAAAAGTTTGGATAAAATCATTGAAAAAGGTGCAAAAATTGCTGCTCACAAATTAGAATGTTCGCCAGACGACATTGAGTTTGCAGACGGTAAATTTACAGTAAAAGGAACGGATAAAGCGCTGACTTTTGGTGATATAGCCCTAACTGCCTACGTACCGCACGTTTATCCTGCCAATCTCGAACCAGGACTTGATTTTAGCAGTTTCTATGATCCTACCAATTTTACCTATCCGTTTGGCTGTCATATTGCTGTGGTGGAAGTGGACAAAGAAACGGGGGCAACTAAGCTCAAACGCTTCATTGCCGTGGACGATGTCGGAAATGTAATAAATCCGATGATTGTAGATGGACAGATTCACGGTGGTTTGGCGCAGGGAATTGGTCAGGCATTGTTGGAAGGAATCGAATTTGACGGAAACGGACAGATTATCAACGCCTCCTACATGGATTATGCCATGCCGCGTGCTGATGATCTTCCCATGTTTGAACTCGACCGTCAGGTGACACCTTGCCCACACAATCCTTTGGGTGTAAAAGGTGCAGGCGAAGCGGGCTGTATCGGTTCTACGCCGGCCGTGGTCAATGCTGTGATTGATGCCCTTTGGTCAGGTGGCCATAAGGTCAAAGACATTCGAATGCCTTTGACACCAGAGCGAGTTTGGACGGCAATGCAGTAAGGAACCCCTAACTCCCGAAGGGGGAATAATCTTCGGGGAATCTCTGCCCAATCTGAGAGATTAAACATAAATCCCCCCTTCGGGGGCAAGGGGGTTTTAAAACATGATACCACAAGCAGTTGACTATAAACGTGCGGGTTCGGTGAGTGAGGCGATAAGTTTATTGGCCGAAAATCCTGACGCAAAGATTTTAGCAGGTGGCCACAGCCTAATTCCTGCCATGAAGTTGCGCCTCAACAGCCCTGCGCTGTTGATTGACATCGCACGTATTGCTGAGTTACGGTTTATCTCAGCAGGCACTGATTCTGTTGTTATTGGTGCTGCCAGTACGCACCACGACATCATTTCAAATGCCGATATTCAAAGTCGTTATCCTGCTATGATTGAAGCGGGAGAATTGATTGGTGATACGCAAGTACGTAATATGGGTACACTGGGCGGTAGCATTGCTCATGCAGATCCTTCGGCAGATTGGCCAGGAGTACTGCTGGCACTGAATGCAACCATCAAAGTAGAAGGAGTAGGAGGGACGCGCGAAATTGCTGCTGATGATTTCTTTACGGGATTTTTCAGTACTGCGTTGGAAGAAGGAGAAATTGTGACGGAAGTTCATATCCCTGAACCCGTTGCAGGTTCAAAAAGTGCCTATCGTAAATTTTTGCAACCTGCTTCTCGCTTTGCTATTGTAGGATGTGCAGCTGAGGTTGTGATTACTGACGGGATTATTTCAGAGGCCCGAGTGGCTTTCAACGGCGTGAGTGCTGAGGGGGCGTTTTTGGACGAGGCTATAAGCTCTGCGCTCATAGGCAAAGCTGCCACGCTCGAAACCATTGAAGCCGCAGTAGCTGGTGCTGCTGAAGGAATAGATATCAATGAAGATCATTACGCCTCTAAAGCCTATCGTAAGCATTTGGCAAAAGTTTATGCTAAACGTGCTTTGATGGGCGCTTGCGGATTGTAAGAAATTCCTGTTTGTTTGTTTAAATAGTTAAACGGGCGGTCGAATAGCTGCCCGTTTCTCTTTACCGAAAAGAAAATTATTTTCGGTCCGGTTCATAGCAAAGCACCGTAATACCGCAGCTAAATCCTGTGCTTTTTATTAATTTCAACGGCAATTTTTCTTCTAAACCTTGAAAGATGGGCATTCCGCTGCCGATAGCAGCTGGATTGATAAACAGATGATATTCATCAATCAAATTGTGTTTTATCAAGTTTGAAACAAAGTTGCTACCTCCATATACAATGATGTCATTTCCTTCCTGTTGTTTTAGATGGGTTATAGCTTCTTCAATCGTTCCTTCTGCCAACACTGTATTTTCCCATTCGGACGAAGTCAGGGTTTTTGAAAAAACGACTTTGTGTGTATCCACCATTTTGTGCGTAAAAGAGTCACTTTCGGGGTTTTTGGATGCTGCTGTCCAGTGAGGGATAAACCCTTGAGCAAGTACACGTCCCAGAATGATACAGTCCACAGGCTCAGTTAATTCCACAACATATTTTTTCAACTCATCGTCCCAATTCCAACTCATCCAATCCATTTCTCCATTGACACCCGCCACATAACCGTCGAGGCTTAACTGCATTTGTAATTTTACTTTTCTCATTCTCTTATTATTTTGAATTTTAGCGATATATAGTACAAATATATCTCTGTTTCTCTTATTTAAGACGGTGTAATTACGCCATTTTGAGGGTGAATTGCGACAAATAAAGTATGCTCCCAAAAACGAAAGTCAGTATTGCCTAAAGAAGAATGTTTGCTATCAGAATTTGTTCAATTTCAGCAGGTGTTAACTGGGTTGGCGATAAGGTAACTAAATATTCGACATTGCTATTGTCTTGTGTGTCAGTTGATTTAAGTCTGACGAAATATTATTTAAGAGACAGAGTTCGAGTTAAATAGCATGAAAAATTGCCCAAAGCAAAGGTTTCTGCCTATGTTTGCACTGAACAAACCCACTCACAACAAGACTATGAAAAGAATTTTTAGCCACATTTTACTTATTTTAATAGTTACTAAATTTTCGCTTGCACAAACCCCAGTTCGTAAAAAATCGTTGGAATTAGATACGTTATATTTGAAGGAAGTGATTGTGTCGGCATCGCGTACTGCCGAGCCTCTCATGGAAACACCCGTCACGGTAGAGCGAGTTACGGCAACGCAACTACAACGCCAACCAGCTTCGGAGTTTATTTCGTCGCTGTCACGGCTCAAAGGCGTGGACGTCAGTCAGTCGAGTTGGCTCATTACGAGTTTTAGTACGCGGGGTTTCAATAGTTCCAAAGCAGAGCGTGTAGTACAGCTCGCCGACTACGTGGATGTAACTTCCCCAACGGCTTCACTTTATTATGGAAACTGGGTAGGTATTGCGGAGTTGGACATGGAAAGTGCGGATTTAGTATTTGGAGCCAATTCGGCTTTGTATGGCTCCAATGCTTTCAATGGTGTGTTGTTGATGCATTCCAAAGACCCTTTTAAGTATCAAGGGCTTTCAGCTTCTTTACGTGGAGGTAATCGGTCAATGATTGACGGACAAATCCGCTATGCGAAGGTGCTGGGTAATCGTTTTGCCATCAAACTCAACGCCAATTATTTTGAAGCAGACGAATTTTTGTCGTCCAATAATGCCGCGATCAAGCGCGTTACGTCGGGTGGTTTGGCAGGGTCTGACCCACTCAACAATGCCGAAGGAAATCCTGTAGGTTGGAATGCTGTGAATCGTTACGGTGATTTGGGAAGTACGGTAACGGCTTCTGGACTCACCTCACTCAATGATAATAAAAGCTATCGAATTTACACGCAAGGATACACCGAGGCCGAAATGGCCAACTGGTCCGAATCGTCAGGTAATCCATTTAAGTTGTTTAATAATGGCAACTATAAAGCAGGAAATTATCGTATCAATCCGTCGTTACATTGGCAAATAACTTCCAAATTAAGAGCCGTTTACGAATATAGATTGGCAGTAAGCAATGGCATCTTTCAAAGCACTAGCCGCTATGCGCAACGCGGTGTGAAATATGACGTTCATCGGGTTGAACTCAAAACGGATAAGTGGTTTTTGCGGGCCTACACCGTTTTTGATTATGGTGGTAAAGCGTATGATTTAGGTTCTTTGGCAAGTGGATTGATGAATGCACCTATGGCTGCGGGAACGCAAGCCAACGGCAGCCGTTACCCAACTTTTGCCCAAAATTACTATGCCGTTTGGAATCAGGTATTTACGGCGGCGCGTACCAATGGTTTAGGGGCGGGAGTGGCTTTGCCCAATGTATATGCACCCAACGTGAACGGCGGTGTACCTACCTCATACACTTTGCCACAGGCGATTGCAGGCAATCAAAGCATAGAAGCTGCGCAGGCATTGGCATCGCAATTGGCGGCAGGTGTACAGTTGCCCGTAGGAAGTCCATTGTTTAATCAACTTCGAGAGCAGATTGTATCAGGTGTTGGATTGATAGATGTCAATGGTACAAAAACTGTACGTGGAGCAGCTTTTGCTAATACGGCTCGTTTTTGGGACATCAGTGGCCAACGTGAATGGAATATCAACAAAATAAACTTCATTTTGGGCGGGTCTTATCGTATGCACTTACTCCAATCAGCAGGAACGCTGTTTTCGGATGGACCTAACTCACCCATCTCTCCTAATACCAACGACATGCAGCGCCGCGACCAAATTGTAAATTGGGATGGTGGTGCGTATGGTCAGGTACGTTATGCCTTTTGGCAAGACCGACTCAAGTTAGCAGCTGCGGGACGTTTTGACCGATTCCGCAATTTTGGTAGCCGTTTTTCGCCTCGTGTGTCAGCAGTATTCACTTTAGGAGGAAATCGCGAACATAATTTTCGCTTAAACTACGCCCAAGCTTTCCGCCAACCTGCTCAACTTGACCAATTTATTTATTTGGACTTTGGTACATTGCTGGTAGCAGGGAATGTTGAAAATGGCTATCAGGGATTAAATGCGGTTTCGGCTTTGCCGACTGGACAGACGAACCCTGATTTTTTGAAACCCATTACAATTAAAAAAATTACCCCAGAGCAAGTCAATACATGGGAGATTGGTTACAAAGGCCAGTTAATGAGAGGTTTATATATGGATTTGAGCTATTATCGTTCTCTATATAACAACTTCATTGGAACGCTTCGTTTCTACGGGCGTGAAGATGGACTTACTCCCACGGGTGTACCATTGCCTGCGGCTTCGGGCGATTTTGCTAAACCTACCACCGACCGTACCCGAGGTCGCTTAATGCAAACGTGGGTCAATGCCGACCGCCTAGTACAAACTCAGGGATTCGTTGGTAGTGTGGAGTATTTTTACAGTAAAAAACTGAATATCAATGCTAATTACACTTGGTCTCACATCAACGAAGCTGATGTGCCAGGGCTGATTTTGGGCTTCAATACCCCCACACATAAATTTAATGTAGGAATCAATGGAGAGGCTGTTAAGAATTTAACTTATGCTTTCAATTATCGTCATAGTAGTGGTTATACGTACTTTATGCCGATTGACGAGGGGTATATCAATGCTTTTGGGGTTGTGGATGGACAAGTGAGTTACCGACTTCCGAAACTAAAAAGTAGTTTGCGTTTGGGAGGTACTAATTTGTTGAATGCCAATGCTGTACAGGTCTATGGAGCAGCCCCGATGGGGCGAGTGGTTTATTTAGGTTGGGTGTTGGAGTAAGAGCAGAGAGCCGTTTAGTAAATTATTCTTGTATTTACGGAGCGCATTGTTATTTTTGATGTAACAATGCGCTCTGCTTTTATCTAACCTTCTGACCTACTATGAAAATCGCTCATTATTCCTCTGCTTGGGCTGACCGTCATCCGCGTCAAGCCATTCCAATAATTATTTTGTTGGAATTTGCCAACGCTACCATTGGCATTATAGTGGGTAGTG
>JBDHXS010000232.1:0-9307 GCA_039810845.1 Runella sp.
CAGCGACAAGCCCAAAGTGGTATTGGCGATTGATAATTCTGAATCGGTAGGAGGTTATGGTGCTAAAGCATTGGCGGCCTTGACCATTCTTCGAGAATCGTTGGCCGATGAAGGCTTGGAAGTAGCAGTACAAACACTCAACAGTGAAAACTACCAAGATGAGCTATCGAAGCTGAAATTTAATCAAACCGCTACCAACTTGTCAGATTTGCTGGGCAGTGCTAAAAACAACTATGAAGGTCGCAATCTGACTGACGTAGTTTTACTCACTGACGGTATTAGTAACCAAGGATTAGCACCTACTTACTCCAATTATCCATTTCGCGTTCATAGTATCGGCGTAGGTGATACGCTTTCTAAGCGTGATATTAGCATTAAAGCTATTTCGGCCAATAAAATTGCATATCTGGGAAATCAATTCCCTATTCAGGCCGACATAGTAGCCAGCGGTTTCCAAGGACAAACAGTTACCGTTTCACTCCGCCAAGGGAGTACTATATTAAGCAGTCAACGAGTCACATTTGGACAAAAAGAAGATTTTAAACAACTCACTTTTCAGGCGTCTTCTACTGTCAAAGGGGTACAACATTATGTAGTAGATGCGCAAATTCTCAAAGGTGAATTTACCCCTCGCAACAACCGACGCGATGTATATCTGGACATTATTGATGGAAAGGAAAAAGTACTTTTGCTGGCTCTGGCCACCCATCCCGATATAAAGGCGATTAGGACAGTTTTGGAAAAAAACCTTAATTATGAAGTAGATGTCAAAATTTTTGGGATCAATCCTAATGCTGAAACTTATCCAGACAAAAAATACGACTTGATTGTTCTTCATCAGTTGCCTGATATGTTTAACGTAGGAGGTGATATTATACAGCGTTATTTACAGCGCGATAATACACCCGTATTTTTTATTTTGGGAACCCAATCCAATACGACCAAAGTAAGTCAATTGAATTCAGCCGTGGCTATCAATGCCAATGCTGGGCAAGTGGACAAAGTAACGGGGCGTTTTAGTCCCAACTTCAAACTTCTCAATTTGGATCCTGAAAAACTTCGTATTCTGGAGAAAATGCCTCCGCTTACTGTTCCGTTCGGCGAATATCGTTTATTGCCTGGCAGCGAAGTTGTACTTTATCAAAATGTCGGCAATCTAAAAACCAATAAACCCCTTTTAATACTCAACACAGGGGGTACTCGCAAATCTGCGGTGCTGGCTGGAGAAGGTATTTGGCAATGGCGACTTGAAGAATACGCACTTACCGAAAAGCAGGAAGCCGTGGATGAACTGCTCCAAAAAGTAATGCAGTTGATTTCCATAAAAGATGATAAACGTAAGTTTCGGGTATATCCACTTGCTAATGAGTACAATGTAGGCGATAAAGTGGCTTTTGAAACCGAAGTTTATAACGACATTTACGAAAAAACGTACGGCCAAAGCATCCGACTTGAAATCACCAACGAGCGCAACAAAACGCAGGCTTATACCTATACAAACGCTGAAGGCAGTTCTCGTTTTGAATTGAGTGGCCTCACTGAAGGTCTCTATCAGTACAAAGCCACCACAAGTATAAAAGACAAGATTGAGAGCATAACGGGGCAGTTTATTGTCCGCGATTTAGCACTCGAAACCCTCAATTTAACGGCAGATTTCAGCCTTTTACGAGCACTCTCTCAGCAAACGGGTGGGCAATTTGTGAAAGCAGCTCAAATTGAGAGTTTGAAAGAGCATCTCCTTAAAAATAAAGCCCCTGACCGCCTCGACAGCACCGAAGACCTCTCGGAATTAATCCAAAACAAGTGGCTGTTCTTCTTGTTACTACTTTTAGCGACGTTGGAATGGGGAACAAGAAAATACCAAGGGAGTTATTAGCCCCTTCCCCCAATGAGGGCAATTAACAGCAATCCCAATGCCTTACACGACACAACGGTTTCTTTTTTTTAATCTACTTTTGTTTCTGTGTATTTCCCCCATTGGAGATAAGGGGGCTCTCGCTCAATCAGACACCACGCGCCCCAACTACCGCGCTTTGCACTGGATTTTGGCAGGAGAGAGTGTCGCTTACACAGGGTCTATTTATGGATTAAGTAAAGCTTGGTATAAAACCAATTCATTCAGCAAATTCAACGTCAGCGACGACACACACGAATGGAAGCAGTTAGATAAAGTTGGGCATTTTTTTACCGCCTATCAAATTTGTCGAAATACAGCTGCTATCTATCAAAAAACAGGTATTACCCGCAAACAAGCCGCATTGTACGGTGCTTTATCTGGCTTTCTTTTCCTGACGCCTATTGAACTCTTAGACGGGTTTCAATATCCTGTCTATGGTTTTTCACCCAGTGATATGGTGGCTAATGTAGTTGGCCCTTCGCTCTATTTAGGTCAATATGCGTTATGGGAAGAAGAACGCATTCAACCTAAATTCTCCTTCCATCCGACTTCTTTGGCCAAAATTCGCCCCGAATTGTTGGGACGGAATTTAAGTGAGCAATGGCTCAAGGACTATAATGGCCAAACCTATTGGTTTTCACTCAACTTATCTTCTTTTGCCCCTCATTCCAATCTTCCCAAATGGCTTAATGTTTCGTTGGGTTATGGGATTCATGACATGGTAGGAGCCGAAGTTGTAAAAAGCCAATCGCTAGGTTATGACCCGTATCGTCAATATTATCTGTCTTTAGATATTGACTTCCGTCGTATCCCTACTCGTCACAAAGGCTTAAAAGCCTTTTTCTTCCTACTCAATACGCTCAAAGTACCAGCTCCAGCCTTAGAATTTAACCGAAAACAAGGAGTTAGAGGGCATTGGTTGTATTTTTAAAAGAACTGGCTTTTTTTATGCCTTTTCAAAGAAAAAACATAATTTTACCCAAACAAACCTTTAACCAATCCATGATTCAGACCAGAATTATTCCGCGTACGCCATCGGCTTACGATCCCCCAATGATTATCAAGATGCTTTTTGATCAAGTCACCAAATACAATCCCCAACATGAGATTGTATATCGGGATTTGTTTCGGATGAATTACCTTACTTTCGATAAACGTGTCCGCCAGCTTGCCAATGTACTCGCCGAAGCGGGTGTCAAGGGAGGGGATACTGTGGCCGTAATGGACTGGGATAGTCATCGTTATTTGGAATGTTTTTTCGCTGTTCCTTGCTTAGGAGCAGTTTTACATACCATCAATATTCGGCTTTCCCCTGCCCAAATTCTTTATACGATGAATCACGCTGAAGACAAATTTGTGGTCGTTCACGAAGATTTTGTGCCTATCATTGAAGCCATCAAAGGTCAATTAACGACGGTTGAGAAATATATTATTGTCAGCGATAAAGTCTATCAAAATTCAGATGCAGATTTAGTTACTACTTCGTTTCCAGTAGTCGGTGAATACGAAAGTTTATTAAAAAACGCCCCCAAAAGCTACGATTTTCCTGATTTTGATGAAAACACTTTAGCAACTACTTTTTATACCACAGGTACTACTGGCAATCCTAAGGGTGTCTATTTCTCTCACCGCCAGTTGGTGATGCACACCTTTTGTTTGATGGCTTACTTCCCTGGTTACCGAGCCTTGCCGCTCGACAATCGCGACGTGTATATGCCCATTACACCGCTTTTTCATGTTCACGGCTGGGGCTTTCCGTTTTTGGCTACTATGCTCAATTTTAAGCAGGTTTATTCAGGCCGTTACGAGCCAGAGATGCTGTTGAAGCTTTTAATCAAAGAAAAAGTTACTTTCTCGCATTGTGTTCCTACGATTTTAAACATGCTGGTTAACAGCCCCGTAGCTAAACAAGTAGATTTGAGCAATTGGAAAGTATTAATCGGTGGTTCTGCCTTAACGCGTGGTTTGGCAAAGGCAGCTTTAGAACTGGGCATCAACATTACCCAAGGCTATGGAATGTCGGAAACGGCTCCCATTATGTCGGTCGTTCACCTAAACGATGAGCAGTTGGAATTGGGAATAGAAGAACAACTTGCTTATCGCACTAAAGCGGGGAAAATTGCTCCGTTTGTTGAACTCAAACTCATGGATGACGATGGCAATTTCCTGCCTCACGATAGTGAAGCGGTGGGCGAACTCGTCGCCCGCGGCCCATGGATGACCCAAGGATATTTTAAAGATGTAGTAGCCTCCGAAACGCTTTGGGCGGGAGGATGGCTCCATACAGGTGATGTGGCCACTATCGGCACGGATTATTACGTGACCATTGCCGACCGGGTAAAAGATGTAATAAAAACGGGTGGAGAATGGGTATCGTCGTTGGATATAGAAAATTTACTTTCGCAAGTGGAAGGAGTAGCCGAATCGGCAGTGATTGGCTTCCCCGATGCCAAATGGGGCGAACGTCCGCACGCTATTTTGGTCATAAAACCAGATTATCAAGACAAATTGACTCCAGAAAGTATCAAAGCAGGACTACAAGCTAAAGTAGATAGTGGTGAAATCAATCGTTGGTATGTACCCGACAACATCAAATTTGTAGCCGAAATCCCAAAAACGTCGGTAGGAAAAATTGACAAAAAACGGATTCGGGCTGAGATGAAAGAAATGATTTTGGGGTAGTGAGTGGTTAGTGGTTAGTGGTTGGTGGTTGGTGGTTGGTGGTTAATATTTTAAATTCAATTGTGATGAAAGTAAAAAGCTATCGTGAACTTCGGGTTTGGCAACAAAGTGTAGATTTTTGTGTAAAAGTACATACAGTGACTTCCAGTTTTCCAAAAGAAGAATTATACGGTCTGACCTCACAAATTCGACGTGCCGCAATTTCAATTCCGTCTAACATAGCAGAAGGGCAAGCCAGAAATACCACAGGCGAATTTTCTCAATTTTTAGGCATTTCGAAAGGTTCTTTGGCAGAAATTGATACCCAATTAGAAATCGCAAGGCGATTGAGCTTTCTTTCCATTGAAAGTTTTCAGTCATTCGAGAATGAAATAGAAACTATTGGAAAAATGCTAAACGCTTTACAAAATGCCCTCCCCAAAAAATAACCACCAACCCCCAACCACCAGCCACAAATCACCAACCACCAATACCCTCCTCGGGGCCGCTTTTTTGATGGCTACCTCCGCCGTTGGGCCTGGATTTTTGACCCAAACCACGGTCTTTACGCAACAATTACTGGCTAATTTTGGGTTTGTGATTTTGCTTTCTATTTTGCTTGATTTAGGTGCACAGCTCAATATATGGCGCATCATCGCCGTCACCGAAAAACGTGCTCAAGACATTGCCAACGACCTTTTTTGGGGTCTCGGCTATGTACTTTCTGCTTTAATTGTAATAGGTGGATTAGCCTTTAATATCGGCAATGTAGCAGGAGCTGGACTCGGTATTGAAGTAGTCAGTGGGCTGAAGGTCAAAATCGGTGCTACTGCGAGTGCTCTACTCGGAATCACCATTTTTTTGCTTCCTGAAGCAGGAAAAGCCATGGATAATTTCGCCAAGTATCTGGGCATTTTAATGCTTTTATTGATTGCTTACGTTGTTTTTTCAGCACATCCACCCGTAGGTAAAGCCCTTTCCAGAACCATATTACCCCAAAAATTCGATGCTATTGCCACCATTACCCTCGTGGGGGGAACAGTAGGTGGCTACATTACTTTTGCTGGCGGGCATCGGCTCTTGGAAGCAGGCGTTAAAGGGGTAAATGCCTTACCGCAAGTCACACGAAGTGCTACTACGGGCATCTTAGTCACCTCATTTATTCGCTATTTCTTATTTTTAGCAACCTTGGGGGTTGTGGCAGCGGGTTTAACGTTGAACAAAGAAAATCCTCCTGCTTCGGTATTTCAATTAGCCGCTGGTCAGGTAGGTTATCGTCTTTTTGGGATATTGATGTGGAGTGCGGCTATTACGTCGGTGATTGGCTCGGCTTATACATCGGTTTCGTTTTTGCGGACCTTTCACCCTGTTTTAGAAAAAAATCACCGCTATCTTACCGTAGGTTTTATCACGATTTCGACCCTTATCTTTCTCTCAGTAGGAAAACCCGTTCAGATTTTGGTATTTGTGGGTACTTTAAATGGTTTTATTTTGCCCATTGCGCTGGGAGTAATGCTCTTGGCTGTCCGCAACAAACGCTTGGTTGGCAACTACCGCCATCCAATTTGGCTACAAATAGCAGGTTGGCTGGTAGTACTCATCATGAGTGGAATGGCTTTTCAGACACTGGTAAAATAGGCTTGTTTTTGATAAATTCGACATTCTAACTTCGTCCCTCGACATTCCCTATGACTCGTATTGGACTCCTCTCTGACACACACTATTATTTAGACGACGCCATTTTTGATTACTTCAAAGAATGCGATGAAATCTGGCACGCAGGTGATGTGGGGAATGTTGAAATTTTAGAAAAACTGGAAAAATTCAAACCACTAAGAGCGGTTTATGGCAACATTGACGCCAAAGAAGTACGTTGGGTAGCCCCCGAACACCAACGGTTTGAGTTGGAAGGATTTCGGATTTGGATGACCCACATCGGTGGAGCACCGCCCAAATACAACCCACAGGTTCGGCCCGAACTCCAAAGCAATACGCCCGACCTATTCGTATGTGGTCACTCACACATTCTCCGCGTGATACGTGATCCCCAAATGAACAATATGCTTTACCTTAACCCCGGCGCAGCTGGACGGGAAGGCTTTCATAAAATTCGCACTGCGCTACGCTTTACGTTAGATAGTCGCAAAATTACTCATTTAGAAGCCATCGAATTGGGAAAACGAGGTGTAATAATGTAACTTGCCGTTATGTTCAAACGGTCAGCCACGATATTGCTTACGCTCCTACTGCTCATTTCGAGTGTAGGTATCTGGCTGTTGTTTCCCTTGCTCCAAGGTTTTTATCGGCTCAAAGCTCACCATGCAGTCGAATACCAATCTTCTCAATTGGTTACTTTACGTCTAAAACCTACTGAATTTAAGCGAGTTGGAAACGATGAGTTTGAGTTCAAAAACCTACGCTATGACATTGAAAAAGAACACTTTGCTAATGGGGTTTATGAATTTAGCGCCTACCCCGACTATCTTGAAACTCAACTATTGAGTTTTTTTGATGAAACTTGGCAAAGCGTAAGTGGCAGCACTTCCGAACCCCAGTCGCCCGTGAGTCAAATGATTCAAAAAATGTTATCCATTGACCACTTTTGCGTTTGGGTTTCCTTTGATTTTAAGACTGTCTTTTTCAAAAATAGAACCACTACTTTCTTTTATCTTTTATCTCATTTTGGGACTTACACCACTTCCATATCGCCCCCTCCTGAATGGTGATTTGTTACACAACTTAGCAATTATTTGGTAAGGTATTTATTAGCTTACGGGTCAGACATACTGTCAGACCACCTAATTGCTGCATTTCCTAAAAATCATCTATACACTGATAGAGATAACTCATGCTGATAAACAGTCAGTAGTGATTTGTTATATCCGCTCAATTGGTGTTTCTATGATGATTTTGTGTGCACTATTGTCTAACTTTCAACCAACAGAAGCTTATGAAGTATTTAATTTATATACCTCTCATTTTAAGCGCACTAAATACTTTCTCACAACAAACTAATTTGCTAAAAGACACTCTTCAACTCGATGAGGTAGTGATTTCAGCCAGTAAGTTTGAACAGCAAAAACGAACTTTGCCTTTTCAGATTGAGCAGATTTCTGCCCAGCAAATTGCTTTTCGTAACAGTCAAACTACCGCTGATATGCTCATCCAAACGGGTCAGGTTTTTGTCCAGAAAAGCCAAGGCGGCGGCGGGAGTCCCGTATTGAGGGGCTTTGAGTCAAACCGAATTCTGCTTGTGGTAGATGGGGTTCGGATGAACAATGCCATTTTCAGAGGTGGACACCTCCAAAATGCCCTTCGTATTGACCAATCTATGCTCGAACGTACAGAAGTACTATTTGGCCCGTCGTCGGTGGTATATGGTTCTGATGCGCTTGGGGGCGTTATTCATTTTCGTACACTCACTCCCAAGCTTAACAGTGGCCTAAAAACCAATGCCTACGTACGATATTCGTCAGCAAATCAAGAGAAAACAGGGCACGTAAATGTGGGTTATGGAGGTGCTAAATGGAGCTATTTAGGAGGATTTACGTACTCTGATTTTGGCGATGTCAAACAAGGTAGTAAGCGTTTGGAGAAATACCCTACTTTCGGAAAACTACTCGCTTACCCCGAACGCCAAAATGGCCAAGATGTAGCTATCCCTAACCCCAATCCCAACGTTCAAGTGGGTTCGGGCTATAAGCAGTGGGATTTTTATAACAAATTTTCTTATCAGCCTTCCGATTTTATCCACCACACACTAAATGTTCAATATTCTACCACTGGAAATGTCCCTCGTTATGACCGGCTTACCGAAATAGCAAGTGGCTTACCACGCTTTGCGGAGTGGTATTATGGCCCTGAAAAACGCTTTTTGGCTTCGTATCAGTTAGAAATGACCAAAAGCACTCCACTTTACGACCGTGCTCAATTGACCATTGCCTATCAAGACATTGAAGAAAGCCGTATTTCACGACGGTTTAAAAACAATAGTCGTAAAAGTCAGATTGAAAAGGTAAAAGTTTATACTCTCAATTATGATGCGCTCAAAAAAATAGGAATTCAGGAGTTGAAATACGGGGTTGAAGCTACCTATAACGACATTAATTCAACAGCTTTTACCACTAATGTTAGTACCAATGCCCTCTCCAGTGCGGATACTCGCTACCCCAACGGCGGCAGTCAAATGCACTCTTTTGCGCTGTACTTGACCGATCAAATATCAATTCAAGACAAATGGCACTTACACGCAGGCTTGCGGTACAGCATGATAGGGCTAAATGCCAAATTTGGGAGTAAAGAGTTTTTCCCCTTTCCTTTTGATGACGTAAAACAAACACCCAATGCTTTGTCGGGAAACGCAGGGATTGTGTTCAGTCCTTCTTCCAAAACTAAACTCAACGCATTAGTTAGCACGGGTTTCCGCGCTCCCAATGTGGACGATTTGGCCAAGGTGTTTGAGTCAACGGCAGGAAGTTTGATTGTTCCCAACCCCAACTTAAAACCCGAATATACTTACAACTATGAAGTAGGTGTCTCTCAATTATTCGGTAACATTGCCCGTTTAGAAGCCTCGGCCTACTATACCCAACTCCGCGATGCCATCGTAACCGACGCTTTTACGCTCAATGGGCAAAGTCAAATCACTTACAACGGCACTTTGAGCAAGATTACGGCCAACCAAAACAAACGCTCAGCCTACATACAAGGTCTTAATGTGAATGTGTTTGTAAAACTCAACAAATATCT
>JBDHXS010000233.1:0-9285 GCA_039810845.1 Runella sp.
ACTACCACTGCCTCCTGATGAAACGGTGTACCAAAGCAAATTACTCCCTGTCGCCGTCAAAGGGGTAGACATCTGATTTTGGCAATAATTTATTGGAGTGGTAGCCGTAGGTGCAGATGGTGTGGATGTTACTACTACATTAATTTGACTACGAGCACTTTCACAGCCGCTTACTGTTTGTGATACCCAATAACTGCTCGTCCCTGTAGATGAAGTCGAGGGGGTGGGAGCAGTTGAACTACCACTGCCTCCTGATGAAACGGTGTACCAAAGCAAATTACTCCCTGTCGCCGTCAAAGGGGTAGACATCTGATTTTGGCAATAATTTATTGGAGTGGTAGCCGTAGGTGCAGATGGTATTCCGTTGATAGTAAATATACTACTTTCTGAACCAATCACTCCAGGAGATATTGAATTAACTCGAACTTTATAGCCACTTCCATTAGGTGTGCCAGAAGGTATCGTCGCTATTAATGGGCTACTTGTACCTACGGTTGTAATATTAGCAAAATTGTTCCCGCTGGCATCAGAAAGTTGAACGACATAAGAACTTGATGACAAATTGCTCACAGTAAAAGGAACACTAATTGTTTGCCCCGTACAGATAGGATTAGGGGTTACTGTCCCCGTTGTAATACTGGAAGGCAAAACAGTAGAAACATTGAGGTTATAATCTTCTGCTTCTCCGTAAGTTAGATTTATACAAGGGTTTGTCACTGCACTTCCTGACCCCGAATTAAAACTTGACCTAACCCTCATACGAATGACTCCACTTACATTGTTAGGAATCATAAAAGAGCCAGTTGCAGTAGGATTCATGCGAGGCATAGAAGCACTATCACTACGATACACCCGTTCACTAAACTCAAATAGTCCATCTTGGTCAAAATCAAGCCAAATGGTCAGATGTTGATCAAAATAGGTACCACTTCCCCCCCCTGTAAAAGCCCTTGCCGTAAAGGTGTAAGTACTACCTGCTGTTACATTATAAGAGGTACTGGTAAAGTCGCCGTAGTTATTGGACGAACAATTAGAATCTATGTTGTTAATAATGGTTGTTGAACCCTGTTTTAATATAAAATCATCAATAACCACCCCAACACTATTACAAGAGTTGCTATAAGTAGGAATGCAATAATTCAGTGATGTTGTGATGGTAAATACTGAACTATACTGATTAGAGGAATTAGAGGCTTTTACTCGATAATAGTAAGTGGTAAAAGCTGTAGTTGTTTGGTCAAGATAAGTAGTGATATTGGGTGCTACTCCTCCTATTGCCACAAACCCCTCAGTAGTAGATGTGGTAGAACGCTCAATAAGAAACCCTGTCTCATTAGAAGAATTATCCGTAAAAGTCAAACTCAATCCTGACGGACTTATACTACCTGTAAGATTGCTTGGAACATTTACACCTGTTACAGTAGGAGGACAGTTTAAGGTATATTGGTTCGCCCCATCGGTTCGTAAAAGCAAGCCATCATTCATCCGATTGTACTGGCCTGACGTAAAAACATTGCCACACGTAATTGGATAATACGACATAATGTTGGCTAAAGATGGGGTATATAATTGTCCCTGTGGATCACGAGCAGTACCCGTATAACTACATCCTAATAAACTCAATGAGTCTCTTCCGTATGGATCAGCAGGCGTATCGCAGAGCAAATCGCCTTTAGTAGCGCAATTTGCTCCTTGCATTGCATCGCGAGTTACGTATTCACGATTGGTTTGATTGGCATCTGTACTGCTCTGAAACGTATGTAGTAAATTAAAATAATGACCTAATTCATGCGCAAGTGTTCGGGTATCAGTAACATAATTCGCTTGTACAAACAAACGATTGGTAATGCTTAAAGCGCTGGGGAAATAAGCATATCCTGATACCGCAAGGCTCCCAAATAGTATCGTATTAGGGAAGTAGATGTTGATAGCATTGTTAACATCATTTGCGTTACAAAGTGTTGATTCTTCGGTATTGTCGTAGTCAAAAAGTACAGTGTTATCAATGTAATTGGGCGAACTACAAAAATAAAATTGAACGCCTCCTCCTACATTAATATAGTATCTATTGATTTGGGCGAGCGCCGTATTTAAATCTGCCAAACTAAGCCCCCCAGTCCCATCGTTTTTACGCAAAATATGGGCTTTAATTGGAATATATTGTACTGTATGATTAGCGTTTTGGAATGTTTTAGCAAACTCCTGCTTGATTTTAAGAATGAGATTCTCTCTTTCAGCAATACTTTCCATCTTTTCGTGAAGGGTACCACATGGCATAGTTTGAGCATCTGCTTCGTAATAAAGCAGTAATGCAACCAATCCTGTTGCTATATAAAGAAAACGTAAAACGTTCAATACCATGCCCTACTTTTACAGCATTATTTACCTAAATTCATTTTTAAGACACTAAAAAGCCTTATCAAGAAAATACTTTCTTGGGAACCAAATGATCAAGATTATGTAGGGTATGTGCTTTTAACGGCAATTTTTATGCCAAAAATTGAGAAGAGTTTTGGAATATATCTCAAAAAGAATTCCCTAAAGATAATATCTCTTTAATAACTTGAATATGAAGCGAAACCAAAAAACAGAAAGAAAAATTACAACTTAGCAGTATAATCTCGACCCAGCATCCGCATTTGGCGCGCTATTTGTTGTGTGCGTCTCTGTGTGTATGAAGAAGGATTTTTAACCGAAAAACGCAAAGGACTCGGTAAGACTGCGGCTATACGAGCCGCTTCAGTACGCGTTAGCGAAGAAGAAGATTTATTCAAAAAACGTTGAGAGGCAGACTCATAGCCGAACGTCATCGGGCCTGTTTCAGCTACATTGAGATAGACTTCCAAAATACGCTCTTTCCCCCATATTAATTCAATCAATAACGTAAAATACACTTCCAAACCTTTACGAAGATAGTCGCGATTTTGCCATAGAAACACGTTTTTTGCCACCTGTTGAGTTATCGTACTCGCACCCCGTATTTTCTTACCTCGAAGGTTATACTTAAAAGCATTCCCCATCGCTTTAAAATCAAATCCCCAATGTTGCGGAAATAATTGGTCTTCTGAGGCGACTACTGACAGTGGAGCTTCTTTCGACATGGCTTCGATGGGCGTCCAATCCGAATAAATCTTGCTTTTACGCCCATCAAAAATAGCTTCGACTTTCCGTACCAGCATATATGGTGTAAACCAGACAGGCACAAACTTGAGTACAGTCACCCAAATGACCGAAATCACTAAAAAATAGAGTATTGCCTTCAAAACAAAACGAAAAGCCTTCGACTTCCAATCAGCCGATTGTTTTTTGGGAGGAACAGCAGTAGCAGTACGGATACGATTGACAGCCATAACAAATTTGTGGTACGGGCATCTTGCCCAGCTCTAAGCGTACAAAAATCGAAAAATTACCCTAATTCTTCAAACCAAAAACAAATCCGACGCGATACGGTCAGCAAACAATTTTCCTTTAGAAGTAAGAAACAATACGTTATTGCTAATCTTTAGCCATCCATTCTCAACAAACGCAGTAAAGTACTGTTTTTGTATTTCAAGCAAATCAACACCTCCAATTTCTTGGACAACACTTAAATCGCACCCCCAAATCGTACGAAGACTTGTCAGCAAATAGTCATTTACTTGGTCGAAAGGTGTCAATATCTCTAATTCAAAATTTAATTTATTTTCTTGCAAAGCCTTGACATACTGTGTGTTATTAGCCACATTGTATTGCCGAGAAGCCCCACTGAAAGAATGCGCACTCGGCCCAACGCCCAGATACGGCCGCCGCTTCCAGTAGCTGCTGTTGTGGCGGGCATAGTGGCCATTTTTAGCAAAATTGGAAATTTCGTATTGCTCATATCCAGCCTGCGTCAAAGAGCGCACCATCTGTTCAAAATGCCGCGCCGATAACTCTTCGTCAACGGGTTTTATTTTTCCTTTTTTGAGCCAATTTCCCAACGCCGTTTTTGGCTCAATGGTCAGGTTATAGGCCGAAATATGCGGCGTTTCGAGTGCCATTGCTTTGTCGAGGTCTTGTTGCCAGAGTTGTTCGTCACTGAGGGTTGGAACCATCCCCAAATGCGCCTGACTCATGCCATAAATCAGGTCAATCGTCAGGTTATCAAAGCCATGATCTTGAGCTAACTTTACACATTGCTCAGACTCTTGCGCGTTATGCGCTCGGTTCATAAAACGTAGGTAAGGCTCATAAAACGACTGTAAACCAATGCTTAAACGGTTCACAAACGGTTTCAACGCACGGAGTTTTTCAGATGTTAAATCGTCAGGATTGGCTTCAAGGGTAATTTCCGCCCCTGATTCTACTTTAAAAAAACGGTGAATGGTTTCGAGAATTTGTCCCAATTCGTTTTGGGTCAAAATGGAGGGCGTTCCTCCCCCAAAATAGACGGTTTCGAGCGTTCGCGTTGGCAAATAGTCTTGTTGTAGCTCTATTTCTCGACAAATAGCCGCCACCATTTCCGTTTTTGACTTCAGTTGGGTACTGAAATGAAAATCGCAATAGTGGCAGGCTTGTTTGCAAAAAGGAATGTGAAGGTATAAGTGCATGGGGCAAAATTACGCAATTAGCCCACCTTCATAACACGACAAATTCAACACGCCGATTTTTTTTCTTGTTTTCTTCCGATGTATTGGGCGCAATTGGGTCAAGACTGCCTCGTCCAACACTCTGAAGACGTTCGCGTTGAATTCCCTTTTTTATCAAATATTGTTCCACAGATTGGCAACGCTCTTTCGACAGTTTTACATTCAAGTCAAAATCGCCGACATTATCAGTATGGCCTCGAATTTCGATTCTAACACTTGGATTTTGAGCCAAAACGTCTGTTAGTGCATCCAATTCTGGATAGGAGTCCGCACGAAGCACTGGGCTACTTTGATCGAAATAGATGTTTTTCAGAATGATGGATTTGCCTTTTTCGATTTTCCCAAAGGTTTTAGATTCAATCACTATGGGTGCAGCCGTAACGGGAGTGGGCGTAGGTGTTGTAGAAGTGGGAGTTAATAAAAATCCTTGTTCAAATGCACCGTCCGTCACCCACCGATGGGTCTCAACGCGGGCACTAAAATCCTCAAATCCATCTGCCTTAATTTGTAACGAATACTGCTTAGTTGGTTGAAGCGCACAATTTAGCTTTCCACTCGTAACTTTGACAGGCACTTCTATCTTCGTTTGCAAATCAATAAGCTTAAACTGTGCTTTGACAATAGGGCTTCGATCTTTACGAGACAATGCCTGTAGTTCAAAATCATAGGCCGATTTCGGTAAACGCAACGTAAGATTAGTACGATTAATGAGCGAATCCACAAACGCAAATGAGATGTTTTTTTCTTGAAACCCATTACCTGAAAGCTGTAGGCTAAAACGTTCTCCTTCTTGTCCTTTTATAAAAAACGGAGTAGGGTGCAAAGTCGATTTTCCATTGAGAATGGCATTTAGGTGCAATTCTTCCCCTGTGTAAGCATCCAAAACAACGAGTTTTAACTCATGTGTTTTTTGTTTGAGCGGAACAATTTTAAACTGTATGATGGTTTGATGCAATACATCTTTGATAGTTTGGGTAGCAGACTGAAAACCCTCTGCCAAACATTCTACCGAATAATTGGCCTTGCTGGGTAATTGGGCTTTTGCTTTGCCCAAAGCATCAGCATTTAGTTCGAGAATTCGCTTGCCCGATTCGTCTAAAACGTAAAAACGCGCGTTCGGAATTGGGCGTGCCGTTTCGATATTGTAGGCTTCTACCGTAATGAAATACGCATCAGAAACCATTCGCAGGTCTAAATCGTAAATCTTGTTGCCTTCGGCGGGTAGTTCTACTTGTAAGGTTTTTGAAAGAGGAAGGTAGCCTTTGACTTCTCCTGTGACTTCCAAGTTATCATTGTTCAAAAGTGAAATCTGCGCTTTTCCATTGACCACTTCGACGATGGTTACTTTTCCATCAGACGATTTGATTCGGCACTTCCCGTTTAAGGGTTGACTGGTTTGGGCATCGGCCAATACGATATTGAGCAAGCTGGGCAGATTTTTGGCCAGCTTGACAGTGACGCGCTTGTCTTTGGTAAGTTTGGGGATATTGGTTCTGAAAGGTAAAAAACCTTTTGCTTCTACAATCAATCCAAACTCATCGCCTTCTTTGACTTTAATGTAAAATTCATCATTCAATAGTTCCGATTTCAGTGTCAACGATTTTCCACCTTTATCCGTAAAAAGTAGTTGAGGATTGGCTATCAAAGCATTGGTTTCTTTGTCAACCACTCTCAATATAAGTGCATATTCCACAATAAGTTTACTATCGTCTGGTTTCTGACCTTCAGCAGAGATTTTTACCGATTGTGTGATAGGTGAGTCGGCTATCAATTCTACTTCTTCAATGGCCTTTGGTTGAGTGGTGGTCTTGGTATCCAAACTAACGGCTTTTGGCTCAAGACCAGTTTGAGACGTTGTAATGGGAGCAGCACTGCTAGTATTTTCAGCAGCAGCTATGGGTAGTTTTTGAAGTAAAAAATCGCGTGAAATGATATCGCAATTTTTATAAAAGTCTTTAGTAATTAGAATGCTTTTAGTGAAAAAGTCGGCTAAATTAACCGATAGCTCATATTCGCCTGTGATGGGTACAAGTGCTGTAAAACGCCCATCGAAGGGATTATTATCTAAAACTGCTACTGACTGACCTGTTGCAATATCTTTCACCACAATTTTGGCTGCAATAGGGGCTTTGGTAAGAGAATCTTGCACAAATCCTTGAATCGTAGCAATTTTAAATGGGCGCAACTCTTCTGGTACGGGAGTTGTATAAATGTCGCCGTTGCTTACGAAATACATCAAATCTCCGCACGGACTGATAGCCACAAACAAATCCGATTTTTTCGTATTAATAAATTCTAAAGGTACAGGTTCTGACCACGTGCCATTGTCTTGTAAAACGGACTTATAAAGGTCAAAATCACCCTTGCCACCTTTTTTAATAGATGAAAAAACGAGCGTTCGGCTATCGGCCATGATACGGGGGGCTTTTTCACAATCAAAATTAATGGGAGGAGGAAGCTCAAAAGGTTCTTTCCATTTGCCATTACGGCCTTTTTCAGAGACCATAATTCGATAACATTGCTTACCGTTGACGTTTTTACCAACAATTTCTCTGGTAAAATAGAGTCTTTTCCCATCAGGCGACACGCTCGGGAAACCCTCGTAACCATCTGTATTGATGGTTGAACCAATGTTGGTGGGTTTACTCCAGCCATTTTTCTCGCGTACTGAATAGAAAATATCTTCACGTCCGTAACCACTTTTTCCAAAATTAGCAAAGAAAAATAGAGTATTCCCATCATAACTAATACTTGGCCCACCCATCACAGGGGTCATCATGTCACGTGCATATTCGTTAATTGCCCCAATTTGGTTGGGCTTCATCCATTCACCAGAAGGGTGGAGCTTGACTTCGTAAATGCCAAAAAAATTGGTTTCGTATTCGTCCAGTATTTTCTCAGAACGCCCTTCTGCATTGATTTGTGGGACTTTTTTTGCGGCATTCACAAAAAGTCCATACTTATCTGATTGAAAGATAAGCGTACGCCCATCGGCACTGATAGAGGGCGCATATTCGATATGTTCCGTTTCGTTGATCGGGGGCGGAAGCCGTTTTCTTCCTTGTCCAAAAATCAAAAATGGCAACAATATGAAAAGAAGTAACCTCATCTTTTTCAAGGCTTATTGATAATTCTTAAAAGTAAACCAGTGGTACCAGCACCAAGTTGAGACTCTGTTTTTAGTTCATATCGAACAGAAGCAAAAGCTTTTTCCACAAAAGGTGCCAGTGTCATTTTTAATTTTTCAGCTTTAGCCCCTACAAAAACAATTTCAAATACACTATTGGGAGAATCGTTTAAGTGCTTTTTCAAATCATTCATAAAGGTGCCATTCAGCGTTGTTTGTGATAATGTCTGAGTCGTCAAATTTTTCAAAGCCACATTAAGATTTGTGGTCAACGTAGTATCTGATTTAAGAAAAGCTTTGGGCAGACATCCATCCAAAGCTTTCCAACCAATTTCATTAGGACATTCATCCACAGAATCAACCACACCGTCATTATCTGTATCAGGGCAACCTCTCAAGAGTTTTGAACCTTTTGCGTCGGGGCATTCGTCTTCGTTGTCCATCAATCCATCCCCATCTGTATCAGGACAACCACCAAATTCCGCCAAACCTGCTTTCTGTGGACAACCATCTTCACTATCGGGTACTCCGTCGTTGTCTGTATCGGGGCAACCATTAAATTTCTGTGGACCAGGTGCATTGGGGCAAGCATCATTTTTATCAAAAATACCATCTCCATCCGAATCAGGGCATCCTTTGGTTTCTTTGGGTCCTGGATGTTCGGGACATTGGTCATCAGAATCTTTAATACCATCACCATCGCGATCGGGACATCCCTTAAATGCCCACAAACCCGCCAAATCAGGGCATTCATCACGGCGGTTAGAAACAGCATCACCATCAGAATCTTTAATAGCTTTCGCCCATCCTTGAATAGAAAATCCAGCATAGACCGTAGGTGCTGGGCTTTTACTACCGCCAAAAAGTGAGTTAATACTTTCTGTTCCAAAAAATAAGCCGCCGATTTTTACTTGCATTCCTACTGCCCATTGTTTGGTTTGCTGCCAATAACTTAAAGGCATGGAGAATTCTGATCCGAGTTTTTCAAAACGGGGGGTTAGAGCTGCTACCGAGAAAGGTGTATAAGGTTTTGGTGAATAGAACCCTTTATTATTCGGTTTTGCACTATTGATTAGGGCATTGACATACCACCCTTTTTTTCCAAGTCTGACATCTGCATTTATCACAAATATGGTTGCTAAGCTACGAGTAATGTCGGGTTGTGATTGTGGACTGCGCTCAGTCAATAAACTCCTCAAATCGTTGGGCAGATTGGTTTTACCAAAAGCAGCAGGAACACTTTGGTTGACAAATGCACCTTCTCTGCGTTCTACTCCTTTATAAGCAAAACTTCCATAGTCTAACAGAGATAGACCAATCCGTACCAGATACTTATTTTTCGTAACATCAACTCGTGTCTTTCCATCCATTAGTCGCTGATATTGTTCAAAATCAGGCACAAAATCATATATGATACCTACATCAAAAGCCCCCCCGCTATTTTTAAAAGGTAAAAGATTATTCCATTCAAAAGGTTTATTAAACTTTGTTGAAGTATTCAAAAGAGTTCCATCAAAACGAGAGGCTACTAATCCTCCTTGAGAAACTAAA
>JBDHXS010000234.1:0-9275 GCA_039810845.1 Runella sp.
TTTCCTCTCCCAAACTATACCCCGCACACCGCACTTTTTTTACCAATTCGGCCAAATCATTTTCTTCCACAACTATATAAGCTGTTCCTGCTTTCAGGGTTTCATCATTGATATGGTCTTTTACGGCAAATTCCTTTTGGTAATTGATACAAAAACTTCGGAAACCTCGAACGATTTCGGTGGGGTAGTTGCCATCGTTTGGAAATACCAGCACCATTTGCTTGTATTTAGACAACAAATCGTTAGCTTTTTCTAAAGCCTCAAAAATATCTTTGCCAAAATTTTGGTAAATACTCAACGATCCTTGTTGCAGCTCTGGAATATCTCGGTCCAAAAGCACTAATTCGTTCGTTGGAATACTTTTGAGGGTTTCCAAATAATTGGCTTTATCAAGGTCTTGGGTAAAATGAGGCATTACTACATAGTAGTTGTACTTCCCTATATTTTGCTCAATAATCTCTTGAAAACGGCTGGCACTGTAGTGATGAACTTGCAAATCTACGGTAGCATTATCGCCCAATGTTTTAAGAAAAGAATAATAAATAATCTTCTTATAAGAGCTTAATTTATTGAAAATCAACAATATTTTTATTTTTCTATCATTACTTGCCTGAACATAATACCCTTTTCCTTGTATCGAAGTGATAAGGCCACAAGAACGCAACTCACGATAGGCTTTCTCTACTGTATCACGCGCCAGCAGGTACTCAATACTCAACTCACTAATAGAAGGTAACTGATCCCCTTTTTTCAACACACCTCTTTCAATATCTCTCATCACTGACTGCACAATTTGCTTGTACTTCGGAAGCTTATCAGAGGGATTAAACTGCAACCGATACATTGGAGGCGAAGATAAACCACCAATACTGTAGCTGTTTTTTAGGCTACGATTAACAGAAATGAAAGTACTTGTCATTTTTTGATAGGATTTATAAATTGTCTTTTTCTGATAAATCAGCAAAAGCCTATTTTTTAAATAAGTTATTAACGTATTGAAATATATACGTTTAAGATTAAATTTTATAAAGATATACGCATATTTTTTTATGCAATCGTTATCGGGAACGTTGTCAAAATAGAAGGTTTTAAAGAAATATTTTGAATAAATGAATTTTCTTTAAAGAGAGAGAGTCTAAATATAATTACATGTTATAACATAAAAAATGGTACTTTTTTTATATAACCTACAAATCAAAACCCGAAGCGCAATACTTCGGGTTTTGATTTGTAAATAATTTTCAAAAATTAGACTGATTTATAACTCAAATAACTGTCGTACATTCTCAGAAAACGATTGCCCAGATGTGATTTTCGTTGCTTTTTTATCTGTTAAAGCCAAGATATATTTCCCATCAAAATGCTTTTGAATTTCTTTAATATGATGAGAGTTTAAAATAGCTGCCCGACTGACGCGGGTAAAATGAGTTGGTAATTTTTCCTCCAATACAGCAATCGTATAACTCGTCAAGTACTTTTGCCCTTCTTTTGTAGCCAAAAATACGTATTTGTCTTCCGCTTCAAAATAACTGATATCTTCTAGTGGTACAAGCAGTATTTTATCAGCATATTTGACAGAGATAGCGTATAGCTCTTTTTTGGGTTTGAGTTGATTTATGAGCTGTAACAAATTCTGATTGAACTGGTTGTCAGCCTCTTTTCTTTGATTTGTGACTGCCAATTTCTTTAGTTTGTCCACTGTTTTTGCCAAACGCTCCATTTCAACAGGCTTGAGTAAGTAATCAATCGAATTCTCTTCAAAAGCCTTAATGGCATATTGATCATAGGCCGTAGCAAAAATGACCATGGGCATATACGTCAAATGAGCAAGCATTTCAAAACCATTCATCAGGGGCATTTCAATGTCTAGAAAAATAACATCTGGTTGTAAATCTGTTATTAAAGCAAGCCCTTCAGCTCCGTTGCTGGCTTCACCATTAATATCAAAGGTAGCTTCAAACTGATTGAGCAATCGACGCAAACGAGCACGAGCCAAGGGTTCGTCGTCAATGAGAAGTGTTTTGAAGGACATAATTTTGGTTTGTAGTAGGCAATTTAGGATATACAATAAATTTATATGGCAAATTAGTGAATTTCGGACTTGAACCAAACAGCGAAAAGAGGCGTTTTCATTTTGCTGAGAATAGCAGTAATTTTGAACTCAAAAATTGTAGGTTGTGAGTTATCGTCTTTTGTCTTTCATTCTTTTTCTTATTGGCTTGCTTTTTGCCTCTTGCAACTTAGACCAACGCTTAGAAGGTTCTAAAGAAGCTGTTGAAAAAATGAAAAGCACACAAATTAAACGTGTTACCGATTCACAGGTTATTGAGATTGTGGAGGACTGGGGTGAGCGAATTGTGAAGCAGGCACAACTACAGTTAGAACGTACTTTATCCAAACCTCAAGCCGATTTTTCGCGACTCTGTCAATTAAAAGAAGTGACTAAAATAGATTCTTTAGCACACTTATACGCTGTTCAAATCAATCTGCTGGGGACAAAAGATATTAAAAACCCAACGCTTTCCATTAAAGAGCAAGAAGTATTGGGTGCTTATTTGTACGATGCCCAAAACAAGACTTCACAAATCTCTAATATTCAAAAACTGGGAGATTCCGTATTTATCTATAATTCTCCCATCCCAATGGAGAGCCTAATTTGCCAAAAATGTTTTGCTGAAGATGCCACGCATTTGGCGGTATGGCGCGTAAGGTTTAGGAAAAGCGATGTAATACGAAAAGTGAATGCGAAATCGTTGGAGAAAAAAAGAAAATAACTTTTCATACTATGCGTGTCTAAACGTGTTTTAAATAGGAAAGTAATCAGTTAGATACCTGTATGACATGACAAAAATAATTTTAAGTAAACTTATGAGACGCCTTACAATTTTTTGCATCCTGATTTTAACCGCTATATCGGCTTTTGCACAAGTCCAAGAACACGCCCAATGGACGTTTGAGTCTTCCAAAAAGGAAGTAAAAGTAGGTGATGTAATTGAAATCAAATTCAATGCAACCATTGACCCTACTTGGCATTTATACTCTACCGAATTTGAAGTAAAAGATGGCCCCAACCCTACTGAATTCAAATTTAAGCCCAATGATACCTATCAATTGGTCGGAAAAATCAAACCTGTAGGATTTCACAATTTTTATGAAGAAGTATGGGGAGGCAATACCAGTGTAGCAGAAGGCAAAGGCGCTTTTATCCAAAAAGTAAAAATTCTCAAACCCAATCCTCAGATAGAAGTCACTGTTGATTATCAGACCTGTCAAAACGACGGCCTTTGCACGGTGGGTGATGAGACGTTCAAAATTACGAATATCAAAGTAGTTGCCGGTGCTACTCCTGTAGAGGCGAATCCAGCTCAGCCTACTTCAGGTAGTGAACAAATAGCGTCTAATGAACCCCCTAAAACAGATACTAACACTATAACAACCGAAAGTACTTCTCCTGTAGCGGGAGCTCCCGCGACTGATTCTGTACCTACTACCGAAACAGCCACAGAAGAGTCGCTTTGGAGTTTTCTTTTGGCTTGCTTTTTGGGTGGTTTAGCCTCCATTTTTATGCCCTGTATTTATCCTATCATGCCAATGACAGTGAGTTTTTTCACTAAACAAGAACATGGTACAAGTAAGGCTTTACTTTATGGTCTTTCAATTGTAGCTATTTTTACTTTATTGGGCTTTTTAGTATCACGAATAGGCGGCGCACAGGCTGCCAATTTTATTAGTACCCACTGGGCACCCAATGCCATCTTCTTTATCGTTTTTGTACTTTTTGGCTTATCGTTTTTGGGAATGTTTGAGATTGTATTACCCAACTCATTCGTCAATAGTGTCGATAAGCAAGCCGATAAAGGCGGCCTCATTGGTATTTTCTTTATGGCTTTGACCCTCGTCGTTGTGTCTTTTTCATGTACGGCTCCCATTGCCGGCTCACTGCTGATTTTGGCTTCCAAAGGCAACGAAGTAATGCGCCCGGTACTGGGAATGATTGCTTTTTCAATGCCTTTTGCGGTTGTATTTACGGGATTGGCTATGTTTCCTAAATTTCTCAAAAGCCTGCCCAAATCAGGAGGGTGGCTCAATGAGTTTAAGGTAGTTTTCGGTTTGTTAGAATTTGCACTAGCGCTTAAATTCTTGAGTAATATTGACTTGGCTTACCGTTGGAACACGCTTGATCGCGAGATTTTTTTAGCCATTTGGATTGTATTGTTTTCTATCATCGGATTTTATGTATTGGGCAAACTCCGCATGGACAAAGACACGCCCGTCAAAGGAATTAGCATTCCAAGATTGTTGATTTCATCCGCTACGTTTGCTTTTGTGGTCTATATGATTCCAGGCATGTTTGGTGCTCCACTTCGGGCTTTATCGGGTTGGTTGCCTCCCGAACAAACACAGGATTTCTATTTGACTAATACCGTAGGAAGCGGAAGTGCTTCCACTTCATTAACCAAAATAGATCGCAATAAGCCTCATCTACCACATGGTTTGGAAGGTTATTTTGATTACGAACAGGCACTTGCTCAAGCAAAATCTGTCGGAAAACCAGTTTTTATTGACTTTACTGGTTTTAACTGTGCCAATTGTCGTAAAATGGAAGCCAACGTTTGGCCGCAAGCCGAAGTGCTAAATCGCCTTAAAAATAATTTTGTGATTGCTTCGCTTTATGTAGATGACAAAACTGAACTTCCTAAAGAAAAGCAATTTGTTTCGACTTACGACAAACGTGAAAAGACGACGATTGGCGACAAAAACGCTGATTTACAAATCACGAAGTTCAACAACAATGCCCAACCTTTTTACTGTGTAGTTACGCCCGAAGGTGAGCTATTGACCAAACCCGTAGGTTATACCAGCACCGAAGAATTTGTACAGTTTTTAGATGCTGGTCTGAGTAAATTTAAGCGTTAAAATTTGGCTGTTGGCTAACATTACGATCATAAACAACTTCCTGAAATATCGGTTTTCAGGAAGTTGTTTTTTGTTAAAAATCCTAAAAAAGCGTGACCTTTGCCTTTGCAAATTCTAAATTGACGAAAAATTGGTTTTGAACCTCCTTCATTCCCCAATTTGTAAGCACCGATTGCATGAAACTGTTAGACAGATATATCCTCAAAAACTTTCTCATTACTTACGTCTTCACAGTCCTCGTTACACTGCTGATTATCTGCGTAATTGACTTTACTGAAAAGATTGACAATTTCCGCAAATTCAATCCTCCTACTAAAGAAATTTTACTGGATTACTACAGTAATTTGATTCCATACTATGCCAATTATCTAAGTCCTTTGTTGGTATTTATTGCCACTGTATTTTTTACAGCCCGTATGGCTGCCCGGACAGAGATCATTGCCATTTTCAGTAGTGGAATTAGTTTTCTACGAATGTTGGTACCTTATTTCATTGGCTCTTCACTGTTGGCGGCATTCACATTTTATATGGTAGGCTGGGTCATTCCACGAGCTAATAAAATTAGATTAGCATTTGAATATAAGTACATCGAAGACCAGTATTATTTCAATCAGCGAAACTTCCACATCAAAGTGGCGCCCAAACATTATGCTTATTTAGAAAGCTACAACAATACCTCGCTTACAGGCTATAAATTCACCCTCGAACACATCGAAGGTAATCAACTCAAAGAAAAACTCACTTCTGACCGAATCGTATGGGAACCCAAAAAGAAAAAATGGACGATTTTTGACTATAAAATCAGAAAAATCAATGGGTTACAAGAGACAATCACCCAAGGAACGCAGATTGATACTACGCTTAATTTAAGCCCAAAAGACTTTGAAAACGACAAAAACCGCTTTGAAGAACTGACCCTAACTCAGTTAAACGATTACATTGAATTACTTAAATTACGTGGTGCCGATGGAGTAGAGACTTATTTACTTGAAAAATACACCCGTTTCACACACCCTTTTGCCTTTATCATCCTGACTATCATTGGAGTAGTGGTTTCGGCCAGAAAAAGTCGTCGAGGTTCAGGATTGCAGATCGCCTTTGGGTTTATTTTGGCGTTTGTATATCTATTGTTTTTTATGCTGGCCAAAGGCATCGCCGAATCAGGTAAAATCAATACGATGCTCGCCGTTTGGCTCCCCAATCTCATTTTTGCAGGGATTGGTTTTGTTTTATACAAGACGTTACCACGTTAATATACTTTCCCGTAAATTGGGGGATTTTGCATTTTCAGGCAATATATTTAAGTTCTTTATGCACTATAAATTCTTAGTTTTGTAAAATCAATCATCAACTAAACATGAGAAAAACATTGCTTTTTGTTGCGCTTTGGCTGACGAGTTACTGCTCGTTTTCACAAGCTCCAGCCCAACCACAATACCACGCCAACTCCCGTTTTGAACAAATGGGAACCGCTATGCCAACACCCAATACCTATCGAACAGCGTCGGGGGCACCAGGGAAAGAGTATTGGCAAAACCGTGTGGACTATGACATCAAAGTAGAAATAAACGACGAGAAACAACATTTAAGCGGTTCGGAAACTGTAACTTATTTTAACAACTCTCCCGACGAGTTACGGTATATTTGGATGCAGTTGGATCAAAATTTATTTCAGAAAAACTCCATGTCAGCACAGACTCGGTCAAGCTCTGTCAATGAGAAAGGAATGCCGATGAGTAGTGTCATGCGTACGATGATAGACAAAGATTATGGTCATAAAATCACCTTAGTAAAAGACCAAAAGACAGGCCAACCGCTCCGTTATACCATCAACGAAACCATGATGCGTATTGAGGTTCCGACACCTCTACGAACAGGTCAATCTTTTAGTTTTCAGATAGATTGGAATTACAACATCACCGATTTTCGCTATGCACAAGGGCGTTCGGGAGCTGAATTTTTTCAGAAAGACGGCAATTTCATTTACGAAATCGCCCAGTGGTTTCCGCGAGCCTGCGTCTATGACGACGTAAACGGCTGGCAAAACAAACAATTTTTGGGACAAGGTGAATTTACGCTGGCCTTCGGAAATTATAAAGTAGCTATTACAGTTCCCAATGATCACTTGGTAGGTGCTTCTGGCGAATTGCAAAATGCCAATCAAGTACTTTCAGCCGAGCAACTCAAACGGTTGGAAAAAGCCCGCGCTACATTCGACAAACCCGTTTTGATTGTAAACCAAGAAGAAGCAACTAAAAACGAAACGAACAAGCCCAGTGGTAAAAAAACGTGGATTTTCAAAGCAGATAATGTGCGCGATTTTGCCTTTGCCACTTCCCGCAAATTTATTTGGGATGCCATGAACGTAGAGTTGAACGGTAAAAAAATAATGGCTATGTCGTTTTATCCTAAAGAAGCCAATCCACTTTGGGGACAATACTCGACTATGCTGGTAGCACACACTGTAAAAACCTATTCGAAGTTTACGTTTGACTATCCTTACCCAGTTGCCCAATCCATACATGGTCCGGTAGGTGGTATGGAATATCCAATGATTTCATTCAATGGCGCTCGCCCCGAAGCTGATGGAACTTATTCGGAAGGTACTAAAAACTTTTTGATTCAGGTAGTTATCCACGAAGTAGGACACAACTGGTTTCCGATGATTGTCAACTCTGACGAGCGCCAGTGGTCATGGATGGACGAAGGGCTGAACTCTTTCATGGAATACCTCACCACCAAAGAATGGGATAGAAATTTGGGTGGTGACGTAGCCGAACCGCAAAATATTACCGAATATATGCGTACGGACCCAAGCAAGCAGGTGCCTATCATGTCGAGTTCAGATAATATTATGGGTTTTGGACCTAATGCCTATACCAAACCTGCAACTGGCTTGAACATCCTCCGCGAAACCATTATGGGTCGCGAGCTTTTTGATTATGCGTTTAAAGAATATGCCAATCGTTGGAAATTCAAACACCCAACTCCCGCCGATTTCTTCCGTACCATGGAAGATGCCTCTGGCGTAGATTTAGACTGGTTTTGGAAAGGGTGGTTCTATGGCGTTGAACCCGTTGATCAAGACTTAGTCGAAGTAGAATGGTTTGCCCTTGACACACAAAATCCAGAAATCACCAAAGCCGAAGCGAAAAAAGAAGCCGATGCCAAAAGAAATACTGTAGCTCGTCAGCGCGATAAAGACTACATCAAAGAGTCAGTAGTGGATAAAAATCCAGATATGAAAGATTTTTATAACACCTACGACCCCTACAAAGTAACTGATGCCGACAAGAAAAAATACGAAACCTACTTGGCAAGTTTGAATCCTGACGAACGCAAATTGGTTGAATCAGGGTTGAATTTTTATACCTTGAAAGTTAAAAACAAAGGAGGTCTGCCGATGCCAGTAATTGTAAAAATGCAATTTGAGGACGGAACCGATTCGGTGGCACGATTCCCCGCAGAGATTTGGCGGTTGAATGACCAACAGGTATCCAAAGTAATTACGAGTAAGAAAAAAGTAGTTCAATGGACATTGGACCCCTATCGTGAGATTGCCGACATTGACGAAGAAAGCAACAGTTTTCCACGCCAACCCGCGCAACCGACCAAATTCCAGTTGTTTAAGTCACAAGGTTTCCAGCGTGGAGGAAGTTCTAATCCAATGCGTGAAGCCCAGCAAAATCAACCACCTAAAGCAGGACAACAAGGGGGGGCAAAGAATTAGCATTTTTTAACCACTAAGATACTAAGTGCCACTAAGGCTAATACATTTCTTAGTGTTCCTTCGTGCCTTAGTGGTTCAACATTCAACTTTAGCATACATGTCACAAAGAATTAATATCTCGTCAGGAGCTCCTTGGGAAGCAATTGTCGGCTATTCGCGGGCTGTACGCATGGGTAATATCATTGAAGTCACAGGTACAGTGGCTACCGACGAAAATGGCCCTGTAGCCGTTGGAGATGCCTATGCACAAACCAAATTTATTATCGAAAAAATTGAAAAAGTGCTTGTCCAATCAGGAGCATCACTTAACGACGTTGTTCGCACTCGGATGTTTGTTACTGATATTTCTCAATGGGAATCTTACGGACGTGCTCATGGAGAATTTTTTGGCGAGATACGTCCATGCACTACAATGGTAGAAGTGACCAAGTTGATTTCACCAGAGTATATGATTGAAATAGAAGCTACGGCCATTCTTTCAAATGAATAACAAAAAAAGGGGAAGTTTCAGCTTCCCCTTTTTTTGTTAAATGTATTGATTACCAAGCAATTTGGCATCTGCCACAAAATCTCGTACCCGTTGCTCTTCTTCTATTTTACAAATCATCAATACGCCATCGTTTTCGGC
>JBDHXS010000235.1:0-9273 GCA_039810845.1 Runella sp.
AGAAAACCGCCATTTTTGGCATCCAAGGCCACTCGAATGTCAGGGTCGAAACTAAATCTTTTTTTGCGAAACGATAACGTACTTACAATCGCTGGGCTATTCAGAGAAAACGAGGGAATGATAGAAAATCCATTGTTGGTTAAACCCACCGATCCCGAAAAAGTAGCGGTCTTGTTAGTGCTATCGGGCGGTTGTCCGATGCTAAGTAAAGAGGTTAAAATAAATAGAAACAGAAAAAGAAAATTCGTTAAACAATTCATTGACAGGTATTTATTTATTTTTTGCAAAGTTAGCGTGAGCATTTAGGATAACTTTTAACCATTTTACGGTTTTACCTACCAATTTTACCGATGGTATTCCAATTCAACATTTAAGGATGTAGATTTGGTAAAAAAATACCAAGCCGATGATTATTTATGATAGCATAAAAACCTATAATGAAACCTTCAATCACCCTACCTTACACCCGCTCATCAGTGTGCTGGATTTGAGCAAAGGCAACCCCTTGAAGCGAGACAAATTCCGAATGGATTTCTATGCCATCATCATCAAAGACAGCAAATGTGGCGACTTACGATATGGCTTGAGGTACTATGATTATGACGAAGGAAGCATCGTTTTTTTTGCTCCAGGGCAAATCACTACCTCCGAACCCGAAGGCGAATGGCATCAACCCTATGGCCTTGCCCTTATTTTTCATCCTGATTTAATCAAAGGAACGAGCTTAGGCAAGCAAATTCACGAATACACCTTTTTTAACTACGATTCTTACGAAGCACTGCACGTTTCGGAGAAAGAAAGAAACTTGGTGGATATTTGTTTTGCTAATATTGAAATGGAAATCAAGCAAAATATGGATGCCCACAGCAAAAAACTCATCGTGGCCAACATTGAATTGTTATTGAAATATTGTAGCCGTTTCTACGACCGCCAATTCATCACGCGGGAACACGTAAATCACGGAATTATCGAACAATTTGAGCAAAAATTAAATGAATATTTTCAAGGTGAAGAACTAAAATTCAACGGCTTACCTTCGGTGGCATACTTTGCCAATGAATTACATCTCTCTGCCAATTATTTTGGTGATTTGGTAAAAAAACAAACAGGTAAAACAGCTTTAGAATACATACAGCTTCGCTTGATAGATTTAGCCAAAGAACGCATCTTCGACAACAGCAAATCGGTGAGCGAAATAGCCTACGAATTGGGCTTCAAATATCCGCAGCATTTTACCCGATTTTTTAAGCAAAAAGTGGGGGTAAGTCCGTTGGAGTATCGTATTGGAATAAATTAAGAGAAAGGCGCAAAGTCACAGCAGTAAACACCCCTCTGCGGCTTTGCGCCTTTGCGTGCATAAAAATCTCCTTAAACCTCAATCACAGGCACTTCGCCTTCCACAATTAGCTTGCCTTCCGTGACTGATTGAATGTATTCGACCGTAATGCCAGGGGCTATTTCGAGCAGTTTGAAGCCTCCCTCGGGCACTACTTCAAAAACGCCAAGTTCGGTCACAATTTTTTTAACGCAGCCAATACCCGTCAGCGGCAACGTACAGCTTTTCAACAACTTAGACTCTCCCGCTTTATTGACGTGCTGCATGGCTACAATGATATTTTTAGCCGAGGCTACTAAGTCCATCGCACCACCCATGCCTTTCACCATTTTGCCAGGGATTTTCCAGTTGGCGATGTCCCCGTTTTCGGACACTTCCATCGCACCCAAAATCGTCAAGTCCACGTGCTCACCGCGAATCATGGCAAAACTCTCCGCCGAACTGAACAACGACGAACCTGCTTGCATGGTCACAGTTTGTTTGCCTGCGTTGATGAGGTCTGCATCCACATTTTCCTCCGTTGGGAACGGACCAATGCCGAGCAAACCATTTTCGGATTGGAGTACTACATTGATTCCTTCGGGGATATAATTGGCGACTAACGTGGGGATTCCAATGCCGAGATTGACGTAGTAACCATCGCGAAGTTCTTTGGCGATGCGTTTGGCGATGCCGAATTTGTCTAACCCCACCCCTTCCCTTCGCACCGGCGAACCGCCCTGTAGGGAGGGAGTTAGAGCTTCCTTTTCAGAAGTTGGTACACTGACTGTCCGTTGCTCTATCCGTTTTTCGTAATTTTTCCCTTCAAAAATCCGCTGCACATAAATACCTGGAACGTGAATTTCGTTGGGGTCAAGCTCTCCCGCAGAAACAAGCTCTTCTACTTCTGCAATACAAATACTCCCCGCTGCGGCCATCATGGGGTTGAAGTTGCGAGCGGTTCCTCTAAAGACCAAATTTCCAGAGGTGTCTCCTTTCCAAGCCTTTACAATCGAAAAATCGGCACGTAGCCACGATTCCAACAAGTATTTTTTTCCGTTAAACTCTCGTACTTCCTTGCCTTCGGCTACCTCTGTTCCGACACCTGCAGGGGTAAAAAACGCGGGAATACCCGCCCCCCCCGCCCGTACACGTTCGGCCAACGTCCCTTGGGGTATCAGTTCGACTTCCAACTCACCCGAGAGCAATTGCCGTTCAAACTCCTTATTTTCACCCACATAGGACGAAATCATCTTTTTGACTTGTCGTTGTTGGAGCATTAAGCCAATACCAAACGTATCCACTCCTGCATTGTTGGAAATACAGGTTAATTGCTTAACTCCTTTTTCAACCAAAGCTGAAATACAGTTTTCGGGAATACCACAAAGGCCAAATCCGCCGAGCATCAATACTGCTCCGTCGGTTATATCTGCCACGGCCTCAGCCGCGCCACTTACTACTTTATTGATCATTACTATATTCGGTTAGTCTTTTATTTATATCAATTTGTACAGACTGTGTTTCTTATTTTGATGCCATTACCAAACGATAAGGTTTTAGGACAGACAAGGACAAAATTAAGCCTATACCTCCACCAATTAAGAACAACAACATCAAGGAATACCGAATCATGCTTTCATCCTTAAAAACAAAATCGGTAAAAACTGCCACTAAAGTTGGCCCTAACGACATTCCAATCAAGTTTAGGATAAACAATAAAATAGATGAAGCCAGCGCCCTCACTTGATTTGGCATCATCTCCTGCACCGCCGCCGTTGCAGCACCAAACGGAGCAGCCAGTCCAAAAATAGGAACACCCATCAACATCAATGCCCACTGGGCTTGGGGTAACAGTACTGCAATCGCCCCTACCAAACACAGCCCTGCCGCTATGACGCTTATGCGTAATTTTCCATCTAATTTACCCTCGCGAGTAAGTTTGTCAGCATACCAGCCGCCAAACAATACGCCAAAAATAGAGGATACGACAACCACTAATCCATAAAACGCCCCTGCCCGAGGTACTTCCCAGCCGTAGGTACGAGCCACAAACGTTGGCACCCAAGCATTACTTCCAAAATTGACAAGAGCTTGGGTGGCAGTTACAAAACTTATGAGAAGAAAGGTTGTTCGGTGTTGGAAGATAATTTTTAGTGATTCTGTCAGGGAAAGTTTGACCTGCTGCCCCTCTTTTAATATTAGGCTATTACGGATGGGTTCTTTGACTGTTAGTAGCAGCAATGCAATCAGCAACCCAGGGAAGCCTATGTACAGAAAAATCAGTTGCCACGGAAAAATTTCGCCAAAAACAGGAACATTGACCATTCCCTCCGTGGGCAATTTAGCCACAATTCCCGAACCGATCAGTGTCGCTAATCCCCCACCTAAAAATATACCCATCGTAAAAATACTCATGGCCGTTGCCAAACGGTTTTTGGGAAACAAATCAGCAATCATCGAATACGCTGACGGGGAGAGTGTTGACTCTCCAACGCCTACCCCCATTCGCACCAGGAAAAATTGAATATAATTAACTACTCCAGCACAAAGGGCGGTCATGGCAGACCACATAGTGACCCCTACTATTATGATGTTTCGGCGATTTTGGCGGTCAGCTAATCGCCCAATTAGTACCCCAAAAAGGGTGTAAAACACGGCAAAACTGAGCCCCATCAACAAACTTACTTCTGTGTCTGTCAGATGTAAATCTCGCTTGATAGGCTTGACCAATAAACTCAAAATTTGTCGGTCAATAAAAGATGAAATATTGGCGAAAGTGAGCAATGCCACTGTATACCATGCGTAACGTGGAGAAGGGTTCATGCGAAAACTGGATTCTTACAATTTAAAAATTAGCTCAACTCTTTCATTAGCAAACTCCCACATTCCCAAATTATCTATTTGATTTTATAGACCTGAATCAGCACTTTATCGGGCTTACGGATGCCATTTGCCACAAATATCGATTGAGACAGCCATACATATTTTGGGTCAGCGGTTTCAAATACGGGGATAGACCGAAAGTAATATTCCGACGGATCCACTTCTTTTCCTTCCGACAGACGTTTCATCACCTCCGCAGGTCCACGACGAAGTCCTTGATTAACAATCGTAATCAAGGCACCATCATCGGTTTGAAGTACATAACGGGCATCCAACTCCGCTACCCCATCCGTACGAATTACCTGCCAATCGTATCCTCCTGCCTGAATCGTTCCTTTGATGGTTGGCCCTTCAAACGTTCCACCCGTGATGGGAATCATACGACGATTGCCACGGTGAGTATCGCCCATAAATTGTATATCTGCAACCTCCACTCTCAATTCAAAAGCAAATTCTAATTCCATATTCGTTGGTCGTTATCTGTTATCAGTATATCCGTTTTCTGATTCTAACCTTTCAGATTTAGGGTTTGCACATCAAAGCCCGCTACTTTTTTGTAGTGTTCCATGACTTGTTCCAACTCATCATGCGGAATTTCTTCGGAAGAAAACCCTTGTGGAAAACGTTCTTCCATCAAGTCCATGATTTGGTCGGGGCCTTTGGCGCGGTTTTGAAGCACTACTTTGGCTGCGGCAGGAACTCGCTCTTGGTCGTAAGCCTCTAACGCCTCCAAGGGATTGTCAAATTTTAGCAAACATTCAGTCAAATAATCGGCATCCAAAATAGCCTGTGACGCTCCATTTGAACCAATTGGGTACATCGGATGAGCCGCATCACCCAAAAGCGTCACTCGTCCAAACGTCCAGCGGTCGAGCGGGTTACGGTCGCTCATCGGAAACTCATACACCGCTTTGGCTCCGTTAATCATCGCAGGTACATCCAGCCAATCAAAAGTCCAATCTTTGTAAATTTCTACCAATCGTGCTTTGTCAGCTTCGCGGTTCCAGTCACGCGCCGTTAGTGTCGATTTCCCTTCTTTCAAATTTCCTACCCAGTTGATAAGGTAATCTCCGTTCTCGTCGGGCGTAGGATCAATGGGATATACCACCATTTTTTGCTGCATACTTCCAATCATTGCCATCGACGTACCGTTCAAAAATGGTTTCATACGAGTTGTTCCTCGATAAAGTACGTTTTCGGAATAAACAGGCGGGCCTTCGTTTGGATACAGCTGTTGACGAACTACTGAGTTGATTCCGTCAGCACCAATTAATACATCTCCTGTTTCCTGCCGAATACTTTCACCCGTTTCCCGATTGATAAAAATCGCTTTGACCTCCGTTTCATTTTGCTCAAAATGTGAAAGATGATGGTTAGAAATGAGCTTTTCCTCGCCAAGTACTTGTTTGGCTTCCTCCCACAGAAGCATCTGCAACATACCTCGGTGAATAGAAAATTGAGGCCATTTATAGCCCGCAAAACGTCCGCGAGGCTCTGTCCAAAACTGCTGCCCAAACTTATTAAAATACACCAAATCAGTGGTTTCAATGGCATTTTTGGCCAAGGTTTCTTGCAAACCAAGATGGGTAAGTACCCGTACTGAGTGCGGCAGGGTATTGATTCCTACACCGAGGGGTTTTACTTCTTTTACAGATTCAAACACAACAACATCAAACCCTGCCTTATGAAGGCAAAGCGCGGTGGTTAGCCCTCCAATTCCTCCGCCAATTACAATAATTTTCATAGGTTAACTCTTGTTGAGTTTATTTATTAAAAAAGGATTTCGGTTTCTGCAACGGTCGTTAGCCGTTCTTTATTTACGACCACTTTTGCTAAATAGTCAATTTTGGAAAGTTCGTAGGTAAAATAAAATTTCATCGCATGAATCTTAGAGTCGTAAAAGCCTGATTTTTCGGGCATTCTTAAAAGATTTTGTTGGGAAACCGCACCGATTCTCAGCCACTGCCAAGCAACATTGAGAATACCAAAAAATTCCATGTACAGCGTTGCATCAGCCAAAAACGCCTCGCTATCGCCTGCAACCGCGAAGGTAAGTAAATGGTGGGTTACTTGGTCAAACTGGTTCAATCCCTCTTTCAGTTTCTCTCCATAAGTACTCAATTCAGGATTAAGCAACGCTTTTGTTATATCCTTTTCCACTTCTTCTTTCCACCACTGTAACGCAAGTCCTTTGTTACGAACCACTTGCCTCCCCAGCAATGCCTGCGACTGAATACCAGTGGTTCCTTCATAAATACTCATAATTCGCACGTCGCGCGCCATTTGCTCCAACACAAAATCTTCGGTATATCCATATCCCCCCAGCACTTGCAAGCCTTGATTGACCGACATAATTCCCATTTCGGCACCGTAAGTTTTGGCCACAGGAGTAAGTAATTCGAGCAAGGCATCGTATTTCATTCGTTCCTCCTCCGTTTGGCAAACTTTGAACAAATCCATGTAGTAATAACACTGCATGATAAACGCCAATGTCCCCTCAACGACCGACTTTTGGGTCAATAACATTCTACGAACATCGGGATGCTGATGGATAGCCACCGCCCCTTTTTCGGCTAATTTGGACGACAACCCTTTGCCCTGTACGCGCTCTTGCGCATATTGCAAAGACGTATGATAAGCCGCAGACGCAATGGCAATGCCCGTCAGCCCAACGCCCAAACGCGCACCATTCATCATTTGAAACATTTGGGGCAATCCTTGATGCAGCTCACCTAATAAATACCCAATACAATTGTCATCTTGCCCAAACCCTAAGTGCAACGCAGGAGTCGCTTTTTGACCCATTTTGTGAATGAGGCCAATAGAGGTGACATCATTTGACCCCGTTGGGGCTTTGGGGGCTGGAACTATAAAAAGTGAGATTCCTTTGGTTCCGCGTGGGGCGCCTTCGATTCTAGCCAAAACAAGGTGAATGATATTCTCAGTCACATCGTGGTCACCTGCCGAAATAAATATTTTTTGCCCTTTGATTTTATACGTTCCATCGGGTTGCGGAAAAGCCACTGTCGTGATTTCCGACAACGCACTCCCTGCTTGGGGTTCGGTCAAACACATCGTTCCTCCCCATTGTCCTGAAAGCAATTGGGGTAAAAACTGGCTTTTTTGAGCCTCATCACCATACGTCAAAATCAAATTGGCACAGCCAACCATCAAGTCAGTAAACATGATAAAACTGTTATGACCACACATACCAATAAATTCGACGGCAGCATTCACGGTTTTAGGCAATTGTTGCCCGCCCCATTCAAAAGGAAAAGTGGCCGATAACAGCCCCGAATCTGCATATGCTTTTACAAAAGTATGTATGCCCGCATGTACCGAAACTTTCCCATTTTCCTGTACAGGAGGATTTCGATCGGACGCCACATAATTGGCCTGCATGATGCGATGACTAATTTCGGTAGCAGTATCCAACGTCATCGTAAAAGTTTCAGAACTGTGTGCATTGAAATAATCCCATTGAAGCAATTGCTCAACTTCCACAACTTCATTGAGTAGAAAATCAATAGTCTCCCGCGAAAATAGTTTCGTCATTTGTATCTGATTTCTGAGTATGATTAGTCCCAAACCACAAACCTAACAACCCAACAAATGCCACTCCAGCCATGACACTCACCATAGGCATGGCCGTACCGTCATCAAAATAGCTACAAATGGCTGAGGCAACTGCCCCTGCCCCCATTTGAAAACTTCCAAGCAACGCCGTCGCCGATCCTACGTTTTTGGAAAAAGGTCGGATTGCCAAAGCCATTGCATTTGCTCCAATAATTCCTAAGCAAAAGGTATAAACGGCTATCAAACTCATCAACGACCCCAAGGTAAGGTACGATAAAGCCACAACAAACACCAAAGACACTCCCATAACCGCTTGCACTAACAATCCTCTCAGGGCAATAGTCTGGCTTGAATAGTACTTCAACCACCAACGATTGAATTGACTTCCAACTACGAAAAAGGCAGCATTTAAGCCAAATACCCAGCCAAACGTTTGTTCGTTGAGTCTCAGTAGCTTCATGTAAACAAAAGGAGCATTGGAAATAAAGGCAAAAATTCCCGCAGTGTTCATGGCAGCGACTAAAGTAAAACCTAAAAAGGCGCGGTTTTGTAAAATGGAGTAAAATTCCGTTAGAACAGCTTTCGGTTTGAGAGATACACTTCGGTCTTTTCCACGAGATTCAGGTAAAAAGAAATAGACCAAACCTAATACGAGACTTGCAAATGCTGCCAATACCCAGAAAATAGCCCGCCAACCCATACCAACCACGACAAATCCACCCACCGAAGGTGCAATGATAGGAGCAATGCCCATCACCAACGTCATGGTTGAAAAAACTTGCGCCAAACGGTTGGCAGGAAATACATCACGAACAATAGCGCGGTTGGCTACCATACCCATGCTTCCACCAACGGCTTGAAAAAAGCGCAGGATAATCAACCCCTCAACGGTATCAACCATCGAACACCCAACACTCGCTACAATATAAACACCTAACATCAACATTAAGGGTATTTTACGTCCAAAACGGTCAATAAGAGGTCCATTAAGAAGTTGTCCCAAACAAATTCCAACGAAGTAGCTACTCATCGAAAAAGCAACTTCGGCGATGGATACGTTAAGTTCTTGGGCGATGGTAGGGAAAGCTGCTAAATACATATCGGTCGAGAAAGGACCGATTCCTTGCAGTGCTCCCAACAATAATATGATGTTTTGTTCTTGTTTTTTTGTCATAAGAAGGGGTTGTCAAACCTATGAGGTTTTGTACTCATCCGAATTAGAAACCTCATAGGTTTTGCCTATGTAAAGGGTTGTCAAACCTATGAAGTTTTGGTAATCGTCCGAATCAGAAACCTCATAGGTTTAATTAAATCAAAAATGACTAATTATTGGAATAGTGCAAATTTCCAATAATTAGTCAAAAAATGGTTAGGCTAAATGCGTTTTATTTTGTGCAGAATCAATCAGGTTGTTATGATTAGTAAATTCTATACCCGCTCAATCACCACGGCATAACCCATGCCCACGCCTACACACATGGAAGCTAGGGCATAACGCT
>JBDHXS010000236.1:0-9226 GCA_039810845.1 Runella sp.
TCAGAAACTGATTTGTTGGGATCAATGATGGCTTCCAACATATCTTTAGCGGAGAAACGAGTCCCAAGCTGAGTTAAATCTGGCCCAATGCTTCCACCATCACCGCGCATACTATGGCAGCGGTTACAAGTGATGGCTTCATACATATTTTTACCATTCTGGAAATTCGGATTTGTCAACCCTGCCTCAATAACAGGAAGTGCTGTTTCTAATTTCCACTGACGCCCTGGCCCTTTAGGATAGGTAATTTTAGCAATATCGTTTCCGTTTTTAGTCAAAAGCTCACCTCCAGAAAGCTTATCATAATAAGCTGTTTTTCCCTCAGGAACATTTTTCAACGCCAACTTACGAGCACGGTCAATAAAACCAACATAACTGCGTCCACCCTTATAACTAAATGCTTTATAAAACCACTTAAAATAGCGCTCATGTAGTTCTGGAGTCCAACCTTTTTTAGCCAAGCTTAGCATCGTTGCATAATAGGTTTGTTGAGCTGGTGGCATGTGTTTTAGCATATCGGCGATATCCATTCCATATTGTGGATTACGCATAATTAATTCGGCAGAGGCAGTAGCAGTATTTCCACCAGCAGTGAGGTTGGTTGGTTGCTCTTTGGCTTCCAACAAGGCCAACATTTTAGGAATTACTCCAGGAGCTTCTAAATAAGTAAGAATTTTGCTTAACTGGCGATTCAAATCACTGCTATTGACATTCGCAGGGAATGATGGATTCAGCGCGGCAGCAATTTTTGCGTTTGTAGTAGCATCAGGAGCACCTGTACGCAAGAATACCAACTCATAAGCACGTAGAAGGTCTATTTGCTGAGTTTCTGTTAACGATTTAAAGTTAATGTTCAATAATGAATTGAGCATTGCACCTTTTAACTCAGGTTTATTTTGGCGAGCAAGTGCGATAATCGCATTAATAGAGGTAATGGGATCTTTTTCATTAATCGCTTTGTCTTGCCACTCAGCAACAGGCTGGTGTTCAACGGCCAAGCGAGCCGCATAACGGATGAAACGGTCTGGGTGTTTCAAGTAAGGCCAAGCGGTAGCTACTGCTTTAGGGTCAGGGTCGCCATGGAATTTCTCTAAGCTGCGACGAAGCTCGTTTTCTTTTGTCAGTGCTGTTGGGGCAGGAGAGGCTGTACTTTCCGAACCAGTATAATATACACGGTACAAATCAGACTCCAAACGACGACCTCCCGTCATGAAATACAATGCACCATCTGGCCCAATAACACCGTCTGTCAATGGAAGCGGAATACCCGAGAGGAATTCTTCGTGTTCTGAGGTATATGTAGAACCTGAAGGTTTGAGGTGAATGGCATGCATAATACCAAAGCTCCAGTCGAAAGCCAACAGGGTCTTTTTGTACTTAGCAGGGAATTTGGCATCTCTCAAGTAAATAAGGTTAGTAGGTGACCCCTGACCAATGTTCATGACAGGAGGCAAGTTGTCAGGCCAAGTGGCAGACCACTTGCTATTGCCCGTTCTCCAACCGAATTCAGTAGCACTTGTGGCATGGCAAATACGTGTTGGACGATACCAAGGCAAGCCAAAATCCCACTCCATATCAGCATCATACACAAACAAATCACCCACTTCGTTGAAGGCCATATCGAATGCATTACGATAACCTGCACTAATCAACTCCCAACGTTTGCCTTCTGGATCAACATTGGCAATCCAGCCACCTGGAGCCATACGGTCGTTGGCATGGCCACGAGGGTCTTTGATTAAAGGGAATAAGTTATCTTCTTGCCATGTGGTCGGCAAACGATGGGCATCCATTTTAGGAACGTCGGTATGGTTTCCTGAGATAACATAAAGAGACTGCTTATCGGGCGATAAAATAATACTGTGAGGGCCATGTTCGCCATCACCAGCAAGCTCTTTCATTAAAGTAAGTTTGTCATACTGATCGTCATTATCGGTATCTTGAAGACGATACAAACCACTCTTTCGTGTGAATGTTCTGTTGTTCTTACTGTTGTTAATCATTACGTATAGGCTATTGAAAGCATACAATAACCCGTTTGCATAGCCCATTCCAAGGGTATCTGCGGTACTACTTTGCTTAATTTTTAAGGCTTCTACTTTAGGCGTACCTTCTGTCCCTATTGGTGGAATTTCGAGACGATATAGCGTTCCGTATTGGTCAGAGGCTATCATTCTTCCTTTGTTATCAAAGGTCATAGCTACCCAAGAACCTTGTTTATTGTCGGAAGGGCTATAAAGATGCTCAACCTTGAATCCAGGTTGGAGTTTGATTTTTTCAGTTTTGGGATTATCTCGGCCATTGACGGCAGGTTCGGTTTTATTCAAAACTGTAAAAGACGCTACCAGCAAAAATGATGCAGAAGCTATCAATAATGCTCGAATAGAGTGGTGTTTAGGATACATAAATTTGGGCTTTAAAGTGATAATAATAATCTGAATACTTGTTTATAAGATGGGCCTGATTTATTTATATGTATTTCTAAAAGAGAGATGAGACTTTCGTTTTACCCTATATCTATATTATAAACTATTGGGGCAATGACATCTTTTAAGAGAAGCGAGCCAGTTTCTGGTAAAACTGGCTCGCAACAAGGAAATAATTTAGAAATTAGGGCTTAAGTCTGCCTCAGCAGCAGGAAGACCGTAGTAAGGGGTGATATTAGTGAAAGCATCACTTGGCACAAAGCCCTCGGCAGGGAAATAATACCTAAATTTATCTGCTTTGACGCGGTCACCGTATGCTTTGATAACCGTTTCTAAACGACCCGTACGAACCAAATCGTGCAAACGCTTCGATTCAAAAGCCAATTCAACCCGACGCTCTTGATAGACGGCATCACGTAAGGCTGATTGTGTGGCAGCTTTGGTATCGGCCAACCCTGCACGAGTACGTACTTGGTTGATAAATGGCGCAGCATCGGCCAATTTGTTCTGCTCAATCAATGCTTCTGCCAAGAACAACAACACTTCTGAATAGCGATAGATAGGCCAATTCATGCCGTGGTTATTGTGCAGAGAGTGAGTTCTGGCGTATTTTTTAATGTAAGGGAATGTCTTATTGGTATGAAGTGCTCCACTCAAAGTAATCGTTCCAATCGTGGCATCTTTACGCTTGTCGCCTGTTTCATACGCCTCAATTAAATCTGGTGTAGGGATGTTGTTACCTTCACCCGATAATGGTTGTGGATTAGAGGTTCCAGTGATTGTAACCAGCTCATTGGCTGCCATTGGAAAAGGAAGCATACTATACAAGAAGTTACCATTAAGCCCCTGAGAACCTTCCAAATACTGTACTTCAAATACTGATTCTTTGGTGTTTTTGTTGCTTGTACTATTAGAAAACGCATCGGCGTAATTGGGCATTAGACTGTATTCGTTACTTGATACAATAGCTCGTAGCTGCGTTTCGGCATCCGCCCATTTTTTCTGAATCATATAAACATTTGCCAACAATGCACGAGCCGAACCCGATGTGGCACGTCCTGCTTCTTGTGCAGATTTTGCAGGCAGCAACCCAATGGCTTCAGTGGCGTCTTTGATGATTTGGGCATACAACTGCTCGCCTGTACCCAGCGGCGCAGCTGCTTCGGAGCGTGCACCCACAGGAGTTAATTGAAGCGGGCCACGGTTAAAATAGCGTGCTATTTCTAAATAGGCCAACGCTCTAAGAAACAATGCTTGTCCTTTCACGTTCTTTTTAGTGGCATCCGGAATCGTAGCAGCATCAATCAATGCCAATATCTGATTGGCACGAGCAATGATGAGATAGTTTTGGCGATAGGCCGTCAAAACGTTTCCGTTGGTTGTGATACCATTAGCCGTAGGTACGTTGAAATCTGCCAAGTTCGACTGGTTTTCGGTCGCTCCAAACAAAACGTTACGTACGTAGCGGGCATTATCGGAATGTTGCTCCGAAAGCAAATGAGAGTTGATATTATGGAGTGTTCGTAAAGGAACATAGGCAGCATTGACAGCCTGCACAAAGTCAGATTCTGTCTTAAAAAACGTAGCGGAGCTCAACGCCGTTTCTGGCGTAACGGTCAAGAAATCTTCGCTACAACTAAATGCTCCTAAACTCAAAGCAATAGAAAATATGATTGATTTTTTCATGTTGTATTCAATGTTTTTAAGTTGATTTTAGGCCATTTGAAAAGGCTGTATTCATTTTTTACCCAAGAGAATCAGCTTTAAAATTTCTAAAATCTACTTTGTTAGAAGTTAAAGTTTACACCAATCGTTGACGTACGTGGTACAGGATAGCTAAACAAGTCAACGCCAGGGCTAAGGTTACCACCGTCGCCTTGACCGTTTTGCTGCGCACTCGTCTCAGGGTTAGAACCACCCCAGTACTTGGTAAATACCAGCGCCTGTTGAATAGACGCATACACCCGTGCCGAACGGAAAAGTTTATTGCGTTTGTTGATGGTATAGCCCAATGTGATGTTTTTGATAGTAAAGAACGACGCATCAGCTACAAAACGGCTGTTTTGCCAGTCACGCTCGATACCCGTAGCAGTACCGCCTCCCACAGTTGTACCGTAGAATCCTTTGCCTGGGTTGGCTTCTGAACGGAAACGATATTTTACTTCTCGGTGCAGGTTAAATACCCCGTCCAAGTTAGCCGTGCTGTACAAGTGACGAACCCAAAGTTGGTTGCCCTGAGACCCCGAACCTATCACGCTAAAGTCAAAATTACCATAGTTAAGGTTGGTAGTGATTCCATAAGTAAAATCAGGGAAAGGATTACCCAAAATAGTACGGTCGTCTCTATCTCCTCCGTTAGTAAGAACACCGTCACCATTGACATCTACAAGCTTAATCGTTCCAACAAATGAACGACCTGGTACTACAGGTGAGTTTTTGAGGTCTTCGGCATTCATATATACCCCGTTGGCAAGGTGTCCGTAAAATTGGCCAAACGGCTCGCCTACTTTGGTGATATGGTGTAAGCCATACACACGGTCAATACCATCGGCGAGGGCTAATACTTTGTTACGGTTGAACGAAATGTTTGAGTTTACACTCCACTTCAGCTTACCACGGTCAAGGATACGGGTGTTGAGCGAAAATTCATGTCCCCAGAATTTAATTTCACCAATATTGTCATTAAAGTTGGTAAAACCAGATTCTTGCGGAATCTGTACAGCATACAACAGGTTAGTGGTATTTTTCAAGTAATAGTCGTATGTAAATTGGAAACGGTCATTGAGGAATCCAAGGTCAAAACCTAAGTCAAGTTGACGGGTAGTTTCCCAGCCAAGGTTTGGATTGGCCAACGAGGTCAATGCGGCTCCTGCTGCTACGTTATTACCAAACACAGCGTTTACGGTATTGTTAATCAAGGCGTACTGCGTATAATTCCCGATGTTGTTATTACCTGTTACCCCCAAACTTGCCCGCAATTTGGCAAAAGAGATTTTGCTGTAATTTTTCATAAAAGCCTCATCCGACACTACCCAACCCGCTGACAATGATGGGAAAGTACCCCAACGGTTGTTAGAACCAAAGCGAGAAGAACCATCACGACGAATAGAGGCGGTGAAAAGGTATTTACCTTTGTAGTTGTAGGACAGACGTGAAAGCAACGACGTCAATCTCCATTCTTGCACGTTACTGTTGGTACCCCCACGAGCAATGTTAATAGCCCCTTGAATTGTAGGAAGGCGGTCGTCTGAGTATGTATCTGCCTGAATACGACTTGATTCACTACGGAAGCTTTGGTTGGTATAACCCGCCAGTAGTTCAAAGTTGTGGTTATTAATTGACTTGTTATAAGTAGCTAAATTTTCATTCAACCAGCCAAAGTTGTCAGCATAATCACGGATAGAAACCGCCGTAACAGGCACAGCCGTATTGATAGCACTGGTAGCAGTAGAAGGGTTGAAAAAGAAAAATTTCTGACTCAGCAATTCGACGTTGAAGGTTGATTTCAAGGTTAACCCCTTGATTGGGCTGTATGCAATGTAGGCGTTTGAGAGGATATTGGTTTGTTTTGTTTCATTTACCAACTCATTGGCGGCACGTACCCAGTTAGGATAAGCAAAAATGTTACCTGTACTCGAAGGGAAACGGTTGAAAAGCGTTAGGTCTCCTTTGTCGTCATAAATAGGCATGACAGGCCAAGTGTGGATAGCGTTAAACAAAATACCTGTACCACGGTCGCCGTCGGTACGTGGCGTATTGTCAAATACATACTGAGGAGCAATATTTAATCCAAGTGTTACTTTATCTGATACTTTGTATTCGCTGTTCAAACGAAGTGAGTAACGTTGGTATTTAGTATTGATTACAACCCCTTCTTGGTTAAATACCCCCGCTACCAGTGAAGTGCTTACTTTATCTTTGTTAGAAGTCACTGTTAAGTTATAGCTTTGTAAAGGAGCGCGGCGAAGCACAGCATCGTACCAGTCGTTGTTTTTACCCTCATAAATAGATGGATTTTGGAATTCAGCAGGAACAGGCTGCTTCGCGTCTTCGTAGTATTCTTTCTTAAACTGCGCAAACTCAACGGCATCCATCATTTCAAAACGCCCCTTCTTAGGTACCACTTGCGTACCCGTAAATACGTTAAAGCTTACGTTGGTTTGACCTGATTTACCTCTTTTGGTAGTAATAAGTACTACGCCATTTGCAGCACGTGACCCATACAACGAAGTAGAGGCCGCATCTTTCAAAATCGAAATATCTTCAATTTCATCAGGGTTTAAAGCACCGATATTACCAGTGATAGGAAAACCATCAACGACATAGAGTGGCTCGCTACCACCCGATACCGAAAGTTGGCCTCTGATACGGACGTTCATCCCTTGTCCTGGTCGCCCTGTTGTTTGGTTAATTTGTACCCCAGCTACTTGGCCTTGAAGTTTCTGAGCGATTTGAGATACGGGCAGGTCCTTGATTTCTTTGGCCGTGATGGTCTGAACAGCCCCTGTCACCTCCTTTTTTACTTGGCTACCATAACCCACTACCACAATTTCATTAAGGGTTTTGTCATTTACCTCCAAACTTACATTGATAGTTTGTTGGTTGCCTACGGCCACTTCTTTAGTGACATAACCAATGTAACTAAAAACCAAGGTAGCTGTGCTAGCTACTTCTAATTGAAAATTGCCATCAGCATTGGTAGTCGCCCCTTTGGTGGTACCCTTGATAGCAACGTTTACACCCACAAGCGCTTCTCCATCGCTGGAAGAAACCTTTCCTTTTACTAATTGTTGAGCAAATGATGCTGATGTAAAGAGCAGAATCAGTACCATGATGTAGGAGCAGGTCTGAATTCTGCCCAGGTGTAGAGTAAATTTTCTTTTCATTTGAAAAAAAGTTAAGTAGATAGATAAAGTAAACTCTTAAAATAGGAATAAAAATCCCTACTATTATACAAATATCAAAAAGCCGAATAATAGAACTATCCTACTCCATCCTGTATAAATGGAATATTATTTAAAAGGCATCGAAACAATTGTTTCGATGCCTTTTAAATAAATTAATAACGTGGTAATTATCAATAATTTATATTGAAAAAATCAATTTCTTGCTTTCTTTTAACACTCCGCAAACTTTGTTTTTGTTCTATTTCTTCTTCTTTACTTCATAAATTCAACCACATTGTCTTGGGTGACAAGCTGAAAGGGTATTAAGGTTTGTTTTTCAAATTTTTCCCCTTTTACAATTTTAACGGCCGTTTCGAGGGCATTGGCACCTTGTTGTTGGGCGTTTTGGAATACAGTTGCATCAAGCGTTCCTTTTTTGACGGCTTGTAGCGCGTCTGGAATGGCGTCAATACTAACCACGATGACTTTGTCTTTAATGCCAGCAGCCGTCAGGGCATTCACAGCACCCATGCCCATTTCGTCGTTTTGGGCAAAAACGGCATTGACATTTGCGCCGTAGGATTGAATCCAGTTTTCCATGAGCGACATGGCCTTGGCGCGGTCCCACTCGGCGGTTTGGTGAGCCAATAGTTTTAGATTTGGGTTCTTTTGAAGGATTTCGCGCGCTCCTTGTTCACGTTTAATCTGGGCGGCTTGTCCCATGTAGCCGTGCATCATCAGAATGTTGCCTTTTCCACCGAGTTTTTTCACAATAAAATTCATCGCAATACGCGCCGATTCTACGTCGTCGGAGCCCACAAAAGCAGTAGGGGCAGCGCTGGTTTCCGAATTGACATTAACAATCGGGATTTTAGCGGATAACGCCTTAGTCACTGCGGGCGAGCTTGCTTCCACTTCGCACGGATTCATAATGATAGCATCGACTTTTTGCGCAATGAAGCTTTCGACTTGTTCGACTTGCTTGAGGGCCGAGCGCTCGGCATCAACGACAATGAGTTCAACACCCATTTCTTGGGCTTTCTTCTCAATTTCATCGCTTACTTTTACGATAAACTCATTTTGCATACTGAGCATCGTCACGCCAATCTTCATTTTTTTGCCACCGTTGGCCTCTTTGTTGTCGTTGCTACCTTGTCCGCAACCTACCAGTAATAAAGCGCAAAGCGCCGAACCAATTAATGTACGTTTCATTGTGTTGTATGTCAATTTAGTTAAGAAAAGCGCAAAAAAGATTCGTTGGACACAGGGGTTCGCAGAGTTTTACACGGAGTCCCAAAACTTTAAACAATAAACCGTAAACCCGAAACTATTTTTTCTGATTCCAACTATCAAGAACAACCGCCCCAATGATGATGGCACCCATGACCACTTGTTGGTAATACGACGTGACGTTGAGGAGGTCGAGGCCGTTGCTGATGACGCCAATCAGAAGGGCGCCGATGAGCGTTCCTGTCATTGTACCAGTTCCACCAGAGGTACTGGTACCACCAATAATGGCTGCTGCAATGGCATCGAGTTCAAAACCTGCCCCTGCATTGGGCTGTCCTGTGGTGATTCGGGCCGTAAGAAGAATTCCCGCCAAACCTGCCAAGCCGCCACACAAAGTATAAACCGCCATTTTGACTTTATTGACCCGAATTCCTGAGGCTGTTGCTGCTTGTTCGTTTCCTCCAACGGCGTAAATATACCGTCCCAACACCGTTTTTTTGAGAAGAAGTGTACAAAGGATAAAAAAGATGACCAAAATGAGAATGGGAAAGGGAATCCCTAAAACGCTACCGCCGCCAATGAAATTGAACGAATCGGAAAGGTTAGAAATAGGACGGCCTTTGCTCAAAATCAAGGCCAAACCGCGCCAAATGGTCATCATTCCTAGCGTCACGATGAAGGGGG
>JBDHXS010000237.1:0-9212 GCA_039810845.1 Runella sp.
ATTGAAAGGGATTTCATTGTCCACATTGATGTGGTAAAATTGTCCCACGGGAAGGTTTTCAGCAAAGTGCCAATTTTGGCCTTTGTCACGCGAGATGACCAGACCACCATCGTTACCAAATAGAATAAAATCGGGATTTTCGGGATGAACCCAAAAAGCATGATAATCGGAGTGAACTTTTGAGAAGGGGACTATGACCTGAAAGTTTTTGCCACCGTCTTCGCTTTTGGAGATTAGGGTAGCAATTTCATAGACTCGGTTTTCATTTTTGGGGTCAACCATCAAATCAAAATAATAGAATGGACGGTCACCAATGCCTTTATCCGTTGTTTTTTTCCATTTTACTCCACCGTCATCTGAACGATAAAGGGCGTTTTTTTTGGATTCAATGAGGGCATAAACCACATTCGGGTTGCTTCGCGCAATGGCAAGGCCAAATTTACCCAATTCACCTTCTGGCAAACCATCTTCTTTGGTGCGTTGCTTCCAAGTTTTGCCACCGTCTAAGGTCACGTACATGCCTGAACCTGCCCCGCCCGACTTGAAATACCACGGCCAACGACGAAACTCCCACATACCAACAATGAGTTTATCAGGATTAACGGGATCCATAACCATGTCGGCCACACCCGTTTTTTCGTTGACATACAAGATTTTTTCCCATGTTTTACCGCCGTCGGTGGTTTTATAAACACCTCGTTCGGGATGTTCACCATAAGCCGCCCCCTGCACACCCACATACACGATGTCAGGGTTTTTGGGGTTGATAATGACGCGGTGAATATTACGGGTGTTTTCTAAACCCATCAATTGCCAAGTTTTGCCCGCATCAAGGCTGTTGTAGATACCATTTCCGAAGTTTTGAGAGTTACGCGGGTTTCCTTCGCCCGTTCCTACCCAAATTACGTCGGGGTTTTGCTGATTGATGGCTACCGCGCCAATGGAAGCGATGGATTGATCATCGAAAATCGGGGAAAAGTTAGTACCACCGTTGGTAGATTTCCAAAGTCCTCCCGAAGCCGTGCCAATGTACATGATGCTGGGGTTGGTCAAGACCACATCAATGCTCGTTACGCGGCCACTCATTCCCGCAGGGCCAATGCTCCGGGCTTTGAGGCCGTGTAGTTTGTCCATGTCTAATGCTTGGGAATAAGCATTGGAAATAAACACAAATAAATAGAAGGAAAGGGCAAAAAGTAGTCTTTTTGTCATGTTGATGGGGTTTTAGGTTGATGAGATGTAAATATAAAACAAAAAATGCGACTACACTGCCATTTTATGACTCGCTTTTCTTCGTTTTTTCAACAGGCGATAGAAACGAACGGTAAGAAAAACCGCCGAAAAAGTAAGACCTGCCGAGAGTGCTATCCAAACCCCTTCAACATCCATTTCAAAAGTAAATGCCAGTAAATAACTCAATGGAAGTGCTACCACCCAATAGGCCACCAAGGTAATGCCCGTAGGGACGTTGACATCGGTAAGGCCACGCAAAGCACCAAGGGCAGTGACTTGGATACCGTCTGATAACTGGAAAAAACCCGCATAAATCACTAAGGTGGTCGCAACTTGAGTAACCGTAGGGTTATTTTTGAGGTAAAGCGAAACCAAAAAATCGTTGACAGTAAGGAAAGTAAGACAGCATAATCCCATGAAAACGGCCACAATCAGTAGGGCTGCCGTACCAGCCCGCTTTACTTTTGCATTGTTTTGCTCTCCAAAAGCCCGCCCTACCTGTATAGCTCCTGCTGAGGCAATACCCGTAGCCATCATATAGGTGGTAGAAGCCAGATTGATAGCAATTTGATGAGCCGCCAGCTGATTTTCTCCCAGCCAGCCAATCAACACCACCGCCAAAGAAAAAGCCGCTACTTCAAAGAAAAACTGGAATCCGACAGGAATACTGAGTCGGAGAATTTTTTTTACCAGTGCTTGAATATCCTGAGTATCAACAGCGACATAGCGTCGAAAATGTTTGTTTTTTAAGACATAAAGCAAGATAGCCGAGGCCATATAAACACGCGCTAAAAGCGTCCCCAGTGCAGCTCCTTGCAAGCCCATTTCTGGAAAAATCCAAATACCTTTGATAAGCAACCAATTCACAAACGCATTGAAAAACAAAGCGGATACAGTTACAAACATGGCTACGCGTGTGTAAGACAGCCCATCTGCCAACTGACGAGCAGCTACAAATACCAATAGCGGAAGGGTAGAAGCACTCAGATAATACATAAAAGGCTTTGCCAATCGAGTTACTTCGGGGGTTTGTCCGAAATAGTCTAAGCACAGACCCACGATAACGCCGACTAGCCCAAGTACGACGCTTAGTAATAAGGCTACACGAAGTCCAGCCCAAAATAAGCGACCTATTTCAGGGTGATTGTGCTGCCCTTTGGCTTGTGAAATGAGGGAAGACACAACGCCCAGTCCACCGAATCCGATACTTGTGACCAAAAAAGAAAGAGACGTAGCCAAGCCCGCTGCTCCCAATGGCACTGCTCCGAGAAATCGCCCCACCATGAGGTTGTCGGTAACGCCCATGAGGATAACACCCAGTTGGGCTATGATGATTGGAATACTGAGCTTGATGGTTTCAATAATTTCGCGGCGCATTCTGCTGATTTTGGAAGTGAATCGAAGTTGCTTTCTTTTTCAACCCAAGATTCCAAAAAATAGTTTGGGGTTACAAATTATGGGTGACTGCAAACTTGATTAATTCGGCTACGTAATTGCTATTTTTTTTAGTAGCGCACTTTCGCTTTTAGAGAGTGAATTTTACACGGTTAAAAATACGGGAAAAATACGGTACCAAATACGGGAAATTTCCCGTGGTATAGAAAATATCGTTTACGGAATTTTGTCCCACACTTACAAACCCTATTTCGCATGAATACAATTTCTATATCCACGCCTTATTACTCATACCAACACAAACTCCCCCTTGATTTGAGTCAAGTAGTTCGCTTAGAAGGCGCAGGTAACTATACCACTTTTATTCTTAGAAATGGAAGCAGCCACTTATCCTCAAAAAGCCTTTGCGTTTATGAACAACACCTGCCCGCAGATTTTGTGCGTGTGCACAAGGGGTGTATCGTCAATTGCAGGTTTATTGAAAGATTTGACAAAGTAAAGCGGCACTTTTTGATGATTGATGGAAGTGAAATAAAAATTGCGCGTAGAAGGTGGCGTGACTTGGTAAAAAATCAAACTGTATAGCCAATCTGTTATTATAACTCTTCAAGCATTAGTCAAAATGAAAAAACCCTTTACCCTGATTTTTAGCTTATTATCTGTAATTGCCATTGCGCAAAATCAGAATAATATTGATGGTAAGAATGCTACCTGTGGTTTTGATGCGATTCAAGAATTTTTACGAAAGTCTGATATTTCCTATGCCGAAAAAATCAAAGCCTTAAACAAGAGTTTTGCAGAAAATGCAAGTGCTACTACTACTATTTATACCATACCCATTGTAGTACATGTTTTTCACGTAGGTGAGGCTATAGGAGTAGGGAGTAACGTTTCGGAAGCAGCCGTGAATACGATGATTGAAAACATGAATCAGCAATTTCGGGCACAGGGTAGTTACAATGTGGGCAATGACACACGCATACAATTTGCTTTGGCGAAACGAACCCCCAATTGCCAAGTTACGAATGGTATCGTTAGAATTGATGGGCGTTCTATTCCAGGGTATGAAACCAATGGTATCAATTATCAAGATTTATCGGCGGTTTATCCTCTCTTGCCACAAGCCAGTAAGTGGCCAGAAGGTGATTATATTAATTTTTATGTGGTTCACAAAATCACAGGAGGCGCAGCTGCTTTCGCTTGGTGGGGAGGTGATTTGGTATTTGGCTATCAATACTTAGGAGCAGCTTCTCATGAGATGGGGCATTTTTTAGGAATGGCTCACACATTTAATGGTAGTTCAGGCGATGAATGTCCTGCCAATGCAAATCCCGACGTGGACGGTGATGCTGTTAATGATACCGATCCCCATAGCTACAACAGCAACAATTGTGCTTTTATCAATAATAATAACCCTTGTACGGGGCAAATTTATGGTAATGTCCTCAAAAATTTCATGTCCTATGCTTGCGGGGATAGATTCAGTCCCCGCCAAATTCAAAAAATGCGCACGTGGTTGGAAACAGACCGCTTGAGCTTAACAACTTCTTTGGGAGGAAGTCCGCCAACAGCAAACTCGACCCCTGTTGCTGCCTGTTCGCCTACTTTTGTTAATAATTTTACAACAGCCTATCCTTGGGGAATTGATAAATTTACCCTGAGCAATTTAGTTTATACTTCTTCTAACAGTTCCGAAGGAAAATACTTAGATCTAACATGTTCACGGCAAGTGACTTTACAAAGAGGGAATACCTATCCTGTTGAAATAAATACTGGATTTAATTTGAATAATGTCAGAATATACCTTGATGCTAATAACAATGGAGTTTTTACAGATAGTGAGTTGTTGTATTCGAGTCTAAACCAAACTATTCATACGGGTTCGGTACAAATGCCGACAGGAGCGCTATTAAATACTCCCTTGCGGTTGCGGGTTGCCGCTGATGTAGCTTCTGCTTACGGAGGAACCCCTCCTACTGCCTGTCAAATGACGGGACATCCTACTTATGGAGTAGGTCAATATGAAGATTATACCGTTTTTCTCACTTGTGCCAATGCTCCCACTATATCGGGGGTAAATGTTACTCAACCTACTTGTGCATCAAATACGGGTATAATTGTAGTGACTGCCTCAGGTAGTAGTACATTAGAATACAGTCGCAATAATGGTAGTACATGGCAGACAAGCAACACTTTTTCAGGTTTGGCCGCAAATAGTAGCCACACTATCAAAGCGAGGTTGCAATCTTCTCCAAGTTGTGAAACGGCTTATACTGCTAATGCTGTAGTTATTAATCCTATCCCTAACGCCCCTGTCATTACGTCTAACACACCTTTTCTATGTTCATTAGAAAACGTAACTTTTACCGCTACAGGCGTACCCGCCAACACACCTCTGCAATGGCAACGTAATGGCATAGATATTCAAGGAGCAACCGCGACTACTTACACTCCCCCCATTGGTGTTGGTGCGGCAGGTGTTTACAGTGTTCGTGCAGGCTCATGTAGTTCAAATACACTCACTATCTCACCCAATGCTCAGATAAATACTTCTAACCCCAATCTCTGTGAAGGTCAGAGTGTGACTTTTGAAATTACAAATTATTTCGAGTTTTATCCGCCGTTTAATCTACCAATTTGGACGCGTAATGGAGTACCGATAGATGGGGCTTTTGGCCCAACTTATACTACTTCTCAAGCTGGGACTTATTCGGTCATGGTCTTGAATTCTAATTGCTTTGCTCCTACCTTCTATATACTTCCCAAATCTGCTGCCCCTACTGCTACAGTAGAACAACCTACTTGTACTACCCCCACCGGTTCTATTTTTGTAACAAATCCTTCTCCTAATATAGGTCTTCGATACAGTATCAATGGTAGTACTTACCAGTCAAGCCATATTTTTGAGGGAGTAACCCCAGGTAATTATACCCTCACAGTAAAAGATGTCTTGTTAGGTTGTATTTCAAATGGATTGAACCTTACTGTGAATGCTGTGCCAACTGCTCCTGCTACTCCCACAGCTTCAGTGACTGTACAACCGAGTTGCAGCGTTTCAACAGGTACAATAGTGGTAACTGCCCCCACAGGAGCCAATTTACAGTATAATCTCAATGGTGGCAGCTACCAAGCAAGTACTACATTTTCGAGCTTAACGCCTAATAACTATTTAGTTAGAGTAAGAAATACTACTACGGGCTGTGTCTCTAACCCCCTAACACTAACTGTGAATACCTCGCCAGCAACGCCTGTCATCGCAGCCAACACAACTAATCTTTGCGAGGGGCAGAATGTTACTTTTACAGCCACAGGCATACCCGCGAATACACCGTTGCAATGGCAACGTAATGGGGTAAATATCCAAGGTGCGACAGCAACTACTTATGCCACCAGCATCCCAGGAAACTACACCGTTATTGCGGCCTTTTGTAGTTCTAATGTAATTACTATCAACCCTAATCAGTTTATCACCACCAATAATCCCAATCTCTGCGAGGGACAAAATATTACCTTCTCCATCGTAAATTTCCAATACTTTATCGAAATGGGTATTAATCCTATGTGGATATGTAATGGACAACCCATCCCTGATGCCTTCGGCCCTACCTACACCACCTCTCAGGCAGGAATGTATTCGATAAGTAGTTTCCCTCTTAGTGGTGGATTGCCTAATACATGCCCCTCTACAATTCTCGAAATAACCCCAAAACCTGCCACACCCACAGCTTCGGTAACAGTTCAACCAAGTTGCAGCACTTCTACGGGTACGATTGTGGTGACAGCACCCACAGGGGCTAATTTGCAATACAGCGTCAATGGCAGTACCTATCAAACAGGTACTACGTTTTCAGGCTTAACTCCAGGTAATTATTCGGTCACAGTAAAAAACACAGTAAGCAACTGTATATCAAATGCTCTAAGTCTAACAGTCAATGCCGTACCAACTGCTCCTGCCACTCCCACAGCTTCAGTGACAGTCCAACCCAGTTGCAGTGTTTCCACAGGTACGATAGTGGTGACTGCTCCCACAGGTGCCCATTTACAGTATAATATCAATGATGGAACCTACCAAACAAGTACGACATTTGCGGGGTTGGCAGCAGGAACTTATTTGGTTAGGGCAAGGAATACCACAATAGGCTGTGTCTCTAACCCTCTCACACTAACGGTAAACACAGCTCCCGCAACTCCTATCATCACAGCCAATACAACCAATCTTTGTGAGGGGCAAAATGTTACTTTCACCGCCACAGGCATACCCGCCAACACACCAATGCAATGGCAGCGCAATGACATAAACATACAAGGAGCGACCAGCAATACTTACACTCCTCCTTTTGGTATGCCTGGTAACTATAAGATTGTAACAGCCGCTTGTACTTCCAATGTAATCTCTATCTATCCTAACCAGCTTATCACTGCCAATACCCCCAACCTTTGCGAAGGGCAAAACATCACCTTCTCCATTGTAAATTTCCACTACTTTCTCGAAATGGGTATGAATCCAATATGGTTACGTAATGGAGTACCTATTCCTGATGCCTTCGGACCTAACTATACTACTTCGCAAACAGGAATCTATTCGATAATGAGTGGATCTCCTATTAATGGGGGTGTTCCTAATACCTGTTTCTCTACTTTTTTCGAAATAACTCCAAAACCTGCTACGCCTACCGCATCTGTAACTGTACAACCCAATTGTACGACTCCTACAGGTACAATTGTCATAACTGCTCCAACAGGAGCAAACTTACAATACAGCATCAACGGCAGTGCTTATCAGGCAGGTACTACCTTTTCGGGTTTAACCTCAGGCAATTATTCTGTCACAGTAAAAAATACAATCAGCAACTGTGTTTCAAATGCCCTGAGCCTAACTGTCAATACCGTGCCTACTGCTCCTGTCATTACGGCTAACACACCTTTTTTGTGTTCGTTAGAAAACGTAACTTTTACCGTAACAGGCGTACCCGCCAATACACCCCTGCAATGGCAACGAAATGGGTTAGATATTCAAGGTGCCACGGCTACTACTTATACAACTTTTGGAACAGCAGGCAATTATAGTCTTCGTACAACATCTTGTAATTCCAATATACTCACAATTGAACCAAGTGTAATTTTAGTAACTTCCAATCCAAGTCGTTGCGAAGGTCAGAATGTTACCTTGGAAATTCCTAATTATTTCGAGTTCAGTACTCCACCGATTTGGACTCGTAATGGTGTACCGATAAATGGTGCTTTTGGCCCAACCTACACGACATCGCAAGCTGGGACATATTCGGTAATAGTAATCAATTCAAATTGTTTTGCTCCTGTCATTGAAATAGTACCAAAACCTGCTACGCCTACCGCGTCAGTAACGGTACAGCCCAATTGCACCACTCCCACAGGTACAATTGTCGTGACAGCACCCACAGGGGCTAATTTAGAATATAGCGTCAATGGTAATACTTATCAGTCGAGTCCTACTTTCTCAGGTTTAACCCCAGGCAATTATTCGGTAACAGTAAAAAATACACTAAGCAACTGCACATCAAATGGCTTGAGTCTAACAGTCAATGCCGCCTCTGAGACCTGTGGTACATTAACCATTACTCCCTCAAAGGTATTTGTTTGCCCAAATACGCCCACAACACTTGTGGCTTCTGGTTGCGCAGGCACGGTGACATGGACAGGAGGAACAACAGGAAACACTCTGACAATCAGCGCATCAACCACTACTACTTATACTGCTACCTGCGCTGGCGGCGAAAGTAGTAGTATCACTGTAAATGTAGCTTCAACCACGGCAAATCTCACTGTCCTGGACAATATCAACACGGGGACACAGCTTTTTCAAACTACGCAACGAATCAATGCTGCTAACACTATAGGCTCGAACATGATAGATCCTAAACCCACCGTAACTTATCAGGCAGGCCAATCTGTCTTGTTACAACCTGGATTTAGTACGGTTAATGGAACTGTGTTTAAGGCAGAGATAAAAGGGTGTAGTAACTAAAATAGGTCATAAAACCGATGTAGTGAACTTTGCGAGGGTATTATCTAAAAAGCTCTTAAAACTAAAACCAATGAAAACACCTTGTATCATTTCTTTTCTGTGGCTCATTTTTTTGCCAACGGCCAAGGTTTTTGCGAAAAAAACTAACCCGACTGTTAACAGAACGTTAAGTGCCTCACTTCTATCTATTAATCGTACCACGGGAGAAGTCATAATTAATGGTGTTGATACAAGAGGACCTTCAACACCTTTTACATGGTTTTGGGGCGATGGAACGAGTAATAATGGCTTCTTCCCACAGACGAAAACGTATGCTGATGTAAACAGAAGCTACGTTGTTAAGATAATTGCTAACTATCCCAATAATGAAAAAGACAGTATAGAGGTAGTGGTTGATTTCAATAAAATAACTACTGAACGGACTTTAAGTGCATGGGTACAATCTATTAATCGTACCACAGGAGAAGTTATAATGAGTGGTGTTGATACAAGAGGACCTTCAACACCTTTTACATGGTTTTGGGGCGATGGAACGAGTAATAATGGCTTCTTTCCACAGGCGAAAACGTATGCTGATGTA
>JBDHXS010000238.1:0-9211 GCA_039810845.1 Runella sp.
CACACGCCCCTCGAACTTCGCCTGTTCGATGTGACGGCTTGGTCGGTAGATACCGACATTGCCAATATTGTAGCTGCCGCCGAAGCCTTCAAAGCAACACTTTCTTCGAGCCAAGTATCTTCGGTACAGTACAGTTATACGGTGGCGCAAGCAAAACTCTGGAGCAATTTACCGCAATCGTTGTACAAGGGTCGCGTAGGTTTGGCTTCAAGTACTTTTTCGGCAGCGCAATGGACGGCATTTTACAACCTTTTGAAAGCCGCTACTGGAACAGGAGCCAACGAGGGAAATGAAGAATACGCTGGGATTGTGGACGCCGACGACTATTTAAGAGCCAATGGCGGTGATAGTGGCTATGGTTCAGGTAATTATTACGTCGGCTTTTTGGGGACACCAAGTGCCACAGGACTATGGTGTTTGCAGATTGGAGGACACCACGGCACCATCATTCATACCTATAATGGTGGTAAAATGACGGGTGGTACACCCTCTTTCCGCTCAACGGAACCTTATCCTACGTGGGTTTCGACCAATACCAGCAAAACAGTACAGCCTCTGGTGCAAGAAACCGCTGCTTTTGCCAATTTCTTAAAAGGCTTGAGTACTTCTGAACTTGCTACGGCCAAACGTTCAGCTGCCCAAAACGACATCATCGTTGGCCCGCAAAAAGACGGTACTTTCCCTACTACCAAAACAGGTATCAAGGCGGCCAATCTTACCACTGCCCAAAAAGATTTACTATTAGCAGCCATCAAAACTTACGTGGACGATTTGGGCGACAAAGCAGCGGCGGCAGTATTAGCGAAGTATAAGTCTGAGTTGGACGAAACCTACGTATCTTACTACGGCGGTACTACAATGGCTGAAAAAGGAGACTACATCTTGATAGACGGCCCAAGTGTATGGATTGAGTGGTCAATGCAAAGCGGCATTATTATCAAAAATGGTGTTCACCCTCACTCTGTGTGGAGAGATAGAAAAGCAGACTATGGTGGAAATTAAGCCCCCCAGCCCCCAGCCCCATTGCCCCCAATGGGGGAGTTTTTTTACACGGTTACAAACTTGTATTTTTCCCCCATTGGGGGGCAGGAGGCTAAAATTACTATTGCTATTCGTATTCATATTCCCCCATTGGGGGCAAGGGGGCTGGCTGTTTGCCCACCCGATGCCCAACTCAATGGTGGTGTTGAATATCCACGAAAAACACATTTCGGGACAAATAATATTGCCATTGAGCGAATTACAATCGGCCATCGGGATGGGAGTCAATGATAACTCCCACCGTTTGGTCGAACGATTGGGTGATTCGTTACGGATTTATTTGAATCAACACATCCGTCCCAAGAGTTTTGAAGGGAAACTGTGGAGCGTACAATTAGGAGAAATGAAAGTGTTCGAAAGTACCGACCCACTCGTGGGCCAGTACAAAGAGTTGGTTGTTGCGTTTACGATGGCTCCTCCTCTCAATTATGACCTAAGAAATTTCTATTTCGACTACGACGTAATCCTCCACCAAGTAGCGAGTCATAAAGCCCTCGTACACGTGAGGCAAGACTGGGAACAGGGGTTTGTACGCGAAGACACCACTACCCTTCAAGTAGGCGTGATTGAGTGGGACATTGTAAACGGCAAACTATCCCCCTTTCAGATCAGTTTGCAGCAAGGAAGTCTGTGGAAAGGCTTTGAAAACATGGTTAAGTTGGGCATTTCGCACATCAAAGAAGGCACCGACCACATTCTTTTTGTATTGACACTGTTGCTGGCAATCCAGCCCCCCAATAGGAAAGAACGAAAAAAAACCTCCCCCATCGGGGGTTGGGGGGCTGTACTTAAAATTATCACCGCCTTCACCATCGGTCACTCGCTCACCCTGCTATTGGGTTCCATACAGTGGCTGCATTTTCCAAGCAAGCCCATCGAAGTGTTGATTGCATTCACTATTTTAGTATCCGCTTTCCACGCTTTTCGGCCTATTTACCCCAAATGGGAGGTACTTATTGCGGGCGGATTTGGGCTCATTCACGGTTTGGCTTTTGCCGAAACGTTGACAAATTTAGACCTCTCCACCAAACAGTTGCTGCTAAGTATTTTTGGGTTCAATGTCGGTATCGAACTCATGCAATTAGTTATCATTTTGGTGTTTTTCCCAGCGTTGTTTTTATTATCTAAAACCCGTTATTATACCATAGTCAGGCAAGTAGGAGCCATTCTGATGATGATAATGGCCCTGGCCTGGATGATAGAACGTATTGAAGAAAAGCCTAATTTTATAACCGAGTGGCTTGCTTAAACTTCCCAAACTTATCATTTCTATGAAAACCCTGACCGCTGTTGCTTTTTTTGCCGTGTTTACGGCTTTTGTGCCTCCTATAAACCATAACACCCCCCTCAGCACTGATTGTGCCAAAGAAACGGGGTTAGCTAAAGTGGTTTGTTTGGCCGAAGCCCTCAAGGCGATGTTAAGCCCTGAACAAGTGGCACAACTTCAGTTAGGGTATTCCAAAGAAAATGCCATCAAGTGGTCAAACTTCCCCGAATTTAGACCTACCCGCGTAGGCACTAAACTCGGACAACTCAACGAAAAACAGTTGGCCGCCGCCAAAGCCCTATTGTCTGTGGTACTGTCGCATGAGTCAGAAAATGAAGGTTTTGGGGAAATGGAAAGCAACTTGGCCGCCGATGATTTCTTCGGACAGCATACCCGCAATACACGCTTGTTTAGTTCTGGCAATTTCTTCCTTGCTTTTCTTGGTCAACCAAGCATTTCTGGCCTGTGGGAACTGCAATACGGTGGGCATCATTACGCTTTTGCCAATACCTATCAAAATGGCAAGCTCATTGGAGCAACGCCTTCTTTTCGGGGTGTGGAGCCGTCTATTTTTGAATGGAATGGCAAAAAACACCAACCATACGAACAAGAAAAAGAGGCTTTGGCAGAGCTTATCAACGGGCTAAACGAAGCCGACAAGACCACCGCCAAACTTCGGCTGACGTTCAATAATCTCCTGCTGGGACCCAATCAAGACGGAAAATTTCCGCTTGAAAAACAGGGAATAAAAGTGGGAAATTTGAGTTGCCAACAGCAACAACAAGTCAAAAAAGCCATAGAAAGCTACGTGAGAGACTTAGATAAAACCACCGCCGACGACATAATGAAAAAGTACGGGGCCGAATTGCCCGACACCTACGTGTCTTATTCGGGAAGTGGTACAATGAACCAAGTAGGCGACTACGTTCGCATTGACGGCCCCAGCATTTGGATAGAATATTCGGTACAACCAAGCCGAGACTTTCCTGGCACAACACACCCCCACTCCGTGTGGCGCGACCGTAAAAGTGACTATGGAGGGAATTAAATGCTAAAGCACAATGGGGCCGTTCTGTGCGGTTAATCGTTGCGGTACGCCGCTGCGCTTTGTTATTCGTTATAATTCAACTTGTTGAATTATAACGAATACTCTAAAACTTTTGCTCTGCTACTTAAAAGGGATTGATGTAAGTTTTGAAAATAGACTTATCTACTAACCTTTTCTGTTTTTGCACGGGCAGGTTTGGTTACCACCAAAAGAGGTAAATCTTTACGAAATGGCCTTTTCGAGAGCCCTTACCGATTCGGTTACTACAAAATAGTTGAGGTGATGGCAAGGAATCTCTTGCGTTTGGATTTGAGGGTTTTGCACTGCAAAGATGTTGTCCACACTCACCGCAATGTCGTTTTTTACATTTTTATATACCCATTCTCCAATCTGTGCAACTACTTTTTCCATCAATGGCAAGCCGTTATTGGCTTGGAGGTAGGCACCTAAATCTCCTCCAATGACTTGATAGGGGATTTTAGGAGGTACACCTGCTGCCAAATCTTTGATAAAGGGGCTATTAACCTGCATTTGACTTAAAGATTCCAACAATACTTGGTTTGTACTTTTCAAAATACCCGAGGCAAAACCCGCTACCGCGCCTATTTGCGGCGGGAATAGCTTCGCTCCAATCCCCAATGCGACGGATGCCCAGTTTAAATAGTCGGGGACGTTGCCAAATTTGCTGCCTCCGTTGGGCGTACCCGCCATGATGAGTTTGTTCACAAACGCATCACCACCCAAACGCTCAATCATGTACCGAGCCACCAAACCGCCCATAGAGTGGACTACTAAGACCAGTTCTTTTTTGTCGGTAGCACTAAAACCCATCTCAGTTAGTTTCTTTTTCAGAATACGCGCGTTTTCTTCAATAGGTGTATTGAGGTTTTCGTAGTCGAAAGTCAAGACCAAATCATAGCCTTTGCCTCTTGCCAGTTGGAAGGTTTTGGCCATTTCTTCAGTATCGCCAATGATGCCGTGGATGAGCAGCAGCACTTTTTGAGCGTTTTGTATTTTTTCTTCCACACCGTCCGAGGTTCGTTCTGCGTCATTATCGTAATCTACCCAACGAAGTTGGTGCGTTTCTCCTTTGAGTCCGAGCTTATTGGCAAATTTCACAAATACCATTCGTAGCGCCGAACCTAAACTTCGGGTCTTGGCTTCACCTTTTTCGTCAGGGATTTGGGTGATTTCTATTTTGAGTTTACCGTGTTCATCAAGGGTAGTTTTTCCGAGCGGTAAAAAATCTTCACCGTCAAAAAATAGCGGAAGCATTAAATCTTCTCCTTCTTGGGGCTGTACTGTCACCACAAGTGGATTTTCTTTGAGCGTGTCTTTTTGCTGAATATCCCCGATTTCGAGGATGCTCTTATCTTCTGTACTTCTTGATTGCTCAGAGAAGTTGATGATTTCACAATACTTATTGTTGGCAAAATAATCATTTTGAATGGCTAACTTGGTCACGCTTCGCGTTTTGGGAATAAGCGGTGCCCAGTTGGTATTGCCCCTAAAGGAAGGATGTGGTTGAATTTCAATTCCTTTACCAATTTTTATGGGTACTTGCCCCACTATTTGTTTTCCTTTTCTGACAACCCGAATGGTGATGGTTTTGGTCTGCCAATCAGACTTGACTCGCTCGCTCATTCCTCTCAATGACCCCAAACCTTTGCCTGTTGCTTTTTGGATTTTGCCCAGTTGTATCTCTGGTTGTGCAAAGAGCGAACCATCAATAAATTCAGTGGAAAGAACGAGTTTGAAGGTATCTATTTCTTCCTCGTTTTCGTCGTCCAATACAAAAGTATTCTCGGCTACTACCAAAGGTTTATTGGATTCTACGGGCTGAGTGTCGTTATAGATAACTCTGATGCCATAATTGTGAGATTGGTACAGCAATGAAGCGTAGAGTTTTTGTTTTGTTTTGTTGGTAAAAATAGCTTCAAAGGGAATCTCATCACCCTCGTAGGCCACCGTCACCGTGGAGTCGGTGCAGTTATAAACTTCTCCGTCGTGGGCTACGGCAATGGTAAATCCTATTTGAGTATCAGCTATGTCAGATTTTGAATTTTTTAGCTCTAACAGCCGATGCCAGCGGGCTAAATCTTGCAACACCTCTATCAGTATTATAGCAGATTCTGACGTTGCCCCCTCCACACCTTGCACCATGACATTGGTTTTTAAATCATAGATGAGGAAGTTATTATTTTCGAGGGTTACTTTAAAACGACAAGAAGCTCGATTTTGGTCAAGGAGAATTCCAGATTCGAGGATAGTTGAGAAAGGTTCTTGAAGTAAGCCAAAAGCTGCATCGTCGGCATAAATGAAAAACGGCACGATGGGTAAGTTGATAGGTTCTCCCCAATAAACCACCGTTTTGTCAAGATTACCTTCTCTAATACGTATTTTACTACTGGTTACGTTGAGCGTTTCAAGGGTTGCTTTTCCTGCCAAATTGCCTGCTGAAACCGTGTCAAAAAGGTGAACTTCAATTTCTTTACCCGAAAAATTAGCATCAATTCCCATGCCGACCCCTAAGTCTATTGTCCATTTACCCTCCTTAAAATGAACACGATAGCGACTTACAGACCCTTGTGCTACTGTTCGCCCTAAAAAACCTTGACGGGTATTGAAACTACCCATTGGCTCAAATTGCGGGGTTTGATTTTCGAGTGAACTTTTGATGACAGCTCGTGCTTGAACAAAGAGGTCAGAATACCAAATTTGTCCCCCGTTTTTGTTCAAAATTGAAAGTAAAGTTTTGGTAAATTGCCCTTCTCCGTCGGCTTCCCAGGCGCGTTCGGTACGCTCGCAGGCGGCCAAAAGTAGGTGGTCAGTAGTAGGAATGGTTAGGTTTGGACGTTGGGTATATGCCCCGTCTAAGTAGGTTTCCAGCGGCCTTGGCTCGTTTATGCCCGATGTAAAACGAGGCTGAAATTGTTTAAATTCCTCTACCTCGCGTGTTACCGAACCCGAATTGCAGGAATCGGAAATGACGACGATATGGGGTTGATTACGACCTACTTCTTCCAACAGCAACGCGATTTCTTTATCGGCTAAATCGTAGCTATTAGCCACGCGACTATCGTGCAGCACCCACGTTTGTTCTTGTTTATCAGTGGTTGAGTTCTGAAATTCAGGAGCTGTGATACCATAAGAGCCGTGCCCTGAATAAAATACTAAAACAATATCATTTTCACTCGCTTGGGTAAGGTGATTTTTGAAGCCATTAATGACGTTTTGGCGCGTGGCATTTGCGTTGGTGAGTTCGAGTATTTGCCCTTCGTCCTTAATTAAGTCGCTGTAATTGGCCTTCAAAAATGCTTTTACATGTGCTACGTCATTGAGGCAAGCTTGAAGTGAACGGATTGGGCTAACGGAGCTGCGGCTGTACTCGTTGATGCCAATGAGTAGTGCAAAAAGTTTCATCTTTATGATCTAGGAAATAAGTGAGTTGAACATAAACGTTGTCGTAATAAATACTACAGGCAAAATAACCATTGGGAGGGTTAAAAACAAGGAACTTAGCTCTTTATTATCCAACGGTTATTGGTTTCAAAAAATCGTTACAATCTCCTGTTTAATTTTATCCAAAAAATCCATGAAACGACTATTTCTCTTCTTCTTTTTCATTACGAACATAGCCAGAGCTCAGAATGAAATTCGACTCATTATCCGTTCTGATGATATTGGTTTCTGCCACACTGCCAATGAAGCCTGTATGAAGGTTTATACCGACGGCATCAGTCGTTCGGTGGAGATTTTGGCTACTGCACCGTGGTTTATGGAAGCCGTAAAATTGTTAAAAACGCAACCGAAGTACGACATAGGCGTTCATCTTTGTTTGACAAGTGAGTGGGAAAACCTCAAGTGGCGTCCTTTGACTTCTGCGCCCACGCTCACGGATGCCGATGGCTACTTTCCGCAGTTTATTTGGGAGAATAAAAATCTGAAAAACAGTGCGTATTTATTGCAAAAGCCCATCAGTGTTGTAGAAGTAGAGCGTGAGTTTCGGGCGCAGATTGAGTTGGTCAAGAAGTACTTACCTTGGGCAAGCCATCTTTCGGCCCACATGGGCTGTACCAATGCCAATGCGGAGGTCAAAGCAATGGTGGAGCGACTTTCGGCAGAATATCAATTGCCCATTCAAATGCCAAAAGGAATAGTTTCTGTGAAAGGTTTTGGAGGTGCTACGAAATCTCCTGAGCAGAAAGAGCAAGATTTGGTGGCTATTTTGAAAAACCTAACCCCCGGTACACACTTTTTGGTTGAGCATCCTGGCTACGACAGTGGCGACATGAAAGGCGTAGGCCACGTGGGGTATGAAAATGTAGCCTACGACCGTGAGGGCGTGACGCGGGCATTTACGAGTGCTGCCGTCAAAAAAGTAATAGCCGAACGGAATATCAAGCTGATAAGTATTAAAGAGGCATTGGAGTAACGCAGTTACTAAGGGGGTATTTTATTTTAAAACCATACTTGTATTGCTCTTTGCTTCTAAGTCCCTCAAACGTTTTTCGAGGTTTTCCAATCGCTCTACTCTGCTTTTCAACCCTTCATTCTCCTTGGCCAATTGCTGAATGGCACTGATGCCCAACATCGAAAGAGCTTCGTAATCTATGACCCTAAAATCATCTACCTCTCGGCCAAAGACAAAGATTTTATCGGTTTCATAAAGCCAATCTTTTACGATAAATTCATTGCCCGAAATCGCCGAAATCGTGCTTCTGATTTTACCTTTTTCGGGGTGAACCAATTCTATTTTATCGCCTATTCTTAAATCATAATTTTTTAACAACGAAACCGTTAGCTCTTTTTTATTGGCATCGTAGCTCACCTTTTCTGCCAAGGCATAAATATCTGGAATGATGGAGGTTTGTTGGCGAACGGCTTCGGGATAAATCTCTTCTACCTCTTGGGCAATCACTTTTTTGAAGATTTGTTTTCCCCAAGTACCTTCATCTTTCATGCGATAATTTGTAATTTGGATTTTTTTGAGCAAATCCAAATCAGCCACATTATCAGAGCGGTTGAGGATGGTTTTAGTACGGGCATCAGAGGCTGTGATGGTTTGAAAAGCCCCGATGGTGGTTTTTGATATGATAGAAGCATCGGCAACGATTGAGGGGTATTCTGTACCTATATATGAAAAAATATTACTTGCATAATTGAAGTGCCGCCCAGAAGTCCCCCCTGTAATCGTACTTTGCCCTGCGACATGGAGTGGTGCAATAGGATTATCCGTTCCAATACCTACACGGTTATTATCTCCTCTGATGGTAAAAACATTTGCTCTATTATCTAAAATGCCATTCCCTACCATAAAAATAGCATTAGGGTTATCTACATTGAATAACCCCATAGCCGTAGAATAATTGCCGCTGGCAGTGGTATTATATCCCATGGTCGTGGAATAACTGCCGCTGGCGGCAGTAGTATATCCCATGGCAGTAGAACCAATCCCTCTGGCAGCGGTAATATATCCCATTCCAGTAGAAGCATACCCACTGGCGGTGGTAGTAAATCCCATAGCTGTAGAAGCAAACTCACTGGCGATGGTAGTATACCCAATGGCCGTAGAATAATTGCCGCTGTCGGTGGTACCATATCCCATAGTCGTAGAATTTTGCCCACTGGCGGTGTTATAACGTCCCATCGCCGTAGAATACTGACCAGTGCCATAAGTACTGTACCCCGTTGCGAATGAAAATAACCCTATGTTAGCGGCATCCCAAGCATTTTGACCAAACGACTCTACTGTCCCTACCCGAAAAGCGGAGCGAGAAGGTATCCACATCAGTCGTGTGCCTACTCCACTTACGGGTGCTGTGGGTGGGTTGGTAACATCAGTTGAATTACCG
>JBDHXS010000239.1:0-9186 GCA_039810845.1 Runella sp.
ACCAAAGTACGGCCACCGTCAAAAACAATGCTGAACACTCCAAAATCTTAGCCGCAATCAAGGCCAAAGCAAATGAATGTTATGCAGAAATGAAGCTATCAAACCGTCCTATTGACCTGCAAATTATCAAAGCTTATTCGCTTGATGCTGTGATTGATGGTGTGGCGTTGGTAGAAGAATGTTTAGGGCATTTTTTGACTGAAATCGTTGAAAATCAGTATAAAATCGGGGATTTGGTCAAAGGTTCATATCGAAAAATAAAAGTATGGCATAGCCATATTATTGCATTTGTGAGGGAGCGGCACGGCTACCGCGCCCCGCTCACGGTCATTGTTCCCGCCGATGCTCAAGCGTTTGTACTGTGGTTGCGTAATACCCAAAACCATTCCAACGATGTAGCTATGAGAATAGTCGCCCATTTCAAACGAGTTTTGGAATTTGCTACGGCTCACGAATGGATACAACGCAACCCGTTTTTGATGTTTCGTAAAAGGATGGAAAACAAGCGGCAAGAATCGCTTACCCTTCAAGAAGTAGAAGCGATTGAAAACACCAAATTTGCCGCCGATGTACTCGACCAAGTGCGCGATATTTTTCTTTTTTGTTGTTATACAGGATTGGCATACAACGAAGTAAGCACACTTACCCCGTCAAATATTACCAACGTAAACGGTCAAAATTGCATCATTCAGGTACGGCAAAAAATCCGTAAAAAGACTAATTTACAATCCGTCGTACCATTGGGAAAAGAAGCCTTATTGATTTTGGAACGTTACCGAAATCACCCTACAAGCCTCCAAAAAGGCGTTTGTTTACCTGTACAGGCAAATCAGAAGATAAACGCCTATCTAAAGCAAGTGCAGCACGTAGCAGGCATCAAAAAGCGTTTGACCACGCATTGTGCCAGACGGACAGCGGCCACGTTCTATTTAAACGCAGGTATGCCGCTCACGTCGGTTTCTGCCATGTTAGGCCACAGCGACACGGCCACCACTACACGCCACTACACGACCGTAACACCCGAAACGGTAGTACATGATTTTCAGGCAATTACACGCAAACCCAAACTTGGTTAGAAATCATGGAAAATAAAGACGCTACCGACTGGGAAAAAAAATACAAGGAGCAAGAACGGCTATGTGTAAACCTTATGACCGATTTAGATAATTATCGGTCGTTGGTTCACAGGCTGAAATCAGAAGCTAATACGCTGCGTAATAATTTGGACTATTCCGAAAAAAGAGCCGAAAAGTTAGAGCAAAGTTTACGCGCTACTCTTTTTGAAGAAACTCTATACGAGTATTACGACACTTTCCAAAGCTAAAAGCAAAAACCACGGCTTGAGCAACCGTGGTTTTAAAATTTTACTACCCCATAAAAACAAAGGATTTTAACCCTCTTTTTTAGAACAGTACAAATATATGAAATTAACAGACACTACACAAGTAATTGACAATGAATCTTTTAAGAGTCAATTTTCTGAAAAACCACAAAGTAATGACACCTCAGCAGAAGAGGAAGAAAAAGTTGAAAATCTTAAAAAAAAGGCTAAAAATTACATTCGAGTAGGTGATAACTACTTTAAAATAGTCTATCGTCCTGACAAAGAGGGAAAACCTTTTAAAGACTATTTGAAGCTTAATAAAAGTACTATCACGGATGACCATACACACGGAATAATCAAGTACATAAGCAAGTACGATGATTTTTGCATGGTTGCATCACACACCAATTTCAGGCAGGTTATTAACGGATTTTACAACGAATACAGCGAACTAACCCATCAGCCCAAAGAGGGACAATGTGAGAATATTTTAGGAGTAATCAGGCACGTTTTTGGAGAACACTACTTTGATTTTGCACTTGATTATTTACAGCTACTTTATACAGATCCTTACCAACGTTTGCCCATTCTGCTACTCGAATCACAGGAGAAAAATACAGGTAAATCTACCTTTGCTAACGTGGTTTATAAGATGTTTCAGGATAACGCTATCAAGATTGGAAACAATGACCTACAAAGCGACTTTAATTCTGTATGGGTCAAACGATTAGCTATTATCGTTGATGAAACCTCATTGGAGAAAAAGGGCATTACACAAATGTTAAAACGGTTCAGTACCGAAACGGGTAAAGTAACCGTGAACGAAAAGAATAAAGCACAAACTGAAGTAGATTTTTTTGGCAAGTTTTTATTTATATCCAACGAAGAAGGAAAAGCCCTATTTATTGAACGAGGAGACCCTCGATGGGCAGTATTCAAAGTACAAACCTTTGCTGAAAAAGGTATCAAAGACGACCCTTTGATTGATGATAAGATTGAGAAAGAAATGTCCACTTTTCTCTATTTTTTAAGCCATAGAACGCTCAAATACAAACGAGAAAGCCGGATGTATTTTAACCCAGTGGTTTACCAAACATCACAGCTTCAACTTTATTACAATAACAGTATTAGCAAAGTAGCACAATACATCAAAAAACTGGTAGTAGATACCTTTGATTTATACCCACAAACAGACATTTTAAAGTTCAGTGTTTCGGAGATTATGGAAGAATTAAAGAACGAAATCAGGAACTTAGAACGGGAAAAAGTTAGGTACGCACTTGAAAAAGAATTGAATTTGAAGCAACGGCAAAAAACACACTATACTTTGTTTAGTCGAAAAGCTATTGAATCCAATCATCTACACAACCCACCAATCAACCAAAGAAATAATGTGCATTATTCCTTTGATAAATTTGACGCTGAAACTTGGAAAAGTGCAAATGAAGTTTTTTAAGCTTTGCCATTTTGGAACAAATGGAACACGTTTGGAACAAGTTTTGGAACAAAAAAAAACTTCAAAGTGCCACTTTTAAAAGTGACTAAAAGAATGGAACAAATGGAACAAAGTAATATATATTATTGAATATTAGATAGTTATATTGTTCCAAAAGTTGTTCCAAGTTTGTTCCAAATGTTCCATTTTTTAGGCGTTTTTCTAAATATTCTATTTTGTTCCATTTTTTTTACAAATCCGTAGAGACATGGACTTTTGAGAGAATCCCGAAAGTACAGTACAATTTTTAGTAATCACCAAAACGCGCTACGCGCTGGAAATATGGATAGACAATTAGAAACAGTATCCCGATTTTTGAGCGTCTTTGACACTCGTAAGTTTGATGTTAGACTTATTCATTTTGAGCGCAACTTTAAGCCCATTCCGCGACAATGGACAAAAATACAAATAATGGAAAGTATGGCATTTTTGAAAGCAAAAAACCGTGAAGGGTACAACGTTTATATTCGTCCTATTGGCTACGAGTTTGTATTGGTGGACGATGTTAAACGGGCAACTTTGGCAGATGCTGCCAAACTCAACCCCGCTGCTTTGATTGAGACAAGCCCCAACAATTTCCAACTTTGGTACATCTTGCCCCAAGTACCTAACGACCGCGAACAAGCTAAAGCAATATGTTTACACTTTGCCGAATTGCTCAACGCTGATAAAGGAAGTGCCGAACCTGACCATCTTGGCCGTTTGGTAGGGTTTACCAATCGAAAGCCTAAATACTGCCAAGATGGTTCTTACCCATTTGTAAATCTGAAAGGATTTTCAGCCCGATGTACTACGATAGACCCTAACGAATTTTCCGCCAAAGGCGTTTTGGTGGACACTAAAAACAGCACTAAGAGCCAACCCCGAAAAGGTACTATTAACGACCATAGCCGGAGCGGTAAAGATTTTAATTTGGCTTGTATGCTTGTTAGCAAAGGTTTTGATGATGCGTACATCTACCAACGTTTAGAAAAGGTATCAGAGAAGGCAAAAGAAGAAACCAATCCTGATAAATATCTAACGTTAACGATAGAAAATGCACGAAAAAAGGTAATGAGAAGTATCTAACCTGAACTATTCGGACTTTTAAAGCAGGATTTTCGCTTTACGGCTTCGTTCAAATTTCCCCTCAATTTACGTCCTACTCCAAGAATTATTAATCTGCAATTATTACAGCGGTTTAATTTTTCACTTCCAAACATAATCACAATGGAACAACTTCATTTTTTAGTACTGGCGACTTCTACACAGTCGCATTTAATCGAAGCCATAGAAGCTCGTGGACACACCCACGAAGCCCACGACCCGCGAAGCCTGTATTTGTACGTTTCAGAATCAGAAAACGGCTACGACCGAATTTATGATGGACTTGCATCCCTCGAAAAGCCTGTTAGGTTAAAAGCTAAGTCCTACGATGCTGTTATTCCACGTATCGGAGCGGGTTTAGAGTACGGGGCTAATATTGTCACGCACTTAATAGAGAACATCGGCATATTTTCAACCCAAACGGGAGCGGGTTTATTGACGGCCTCAAACAAGCTACGTACTACCATGAAACTAAGTAGTGAAGGTATCCGCGTACCCCGTACCATTGGAGCATATAGCCCATTACATCCTGACTTTTTAGTAAAAAAAGTAGGGGGTTTACCTGCCGTGGCAAAAACTTTGAAGGGTTCACAGGGTAAGGGCGTTATTATCTTGAATGATGCCGAACAAACCAACACGACCTTAGAGGCATTTTGGCATGACGACACCCCTTTAAAGCTTCAACAATACATTGAAGGTGGAAAAAAAGACATTCGGGCTATCGTAGTAGGCGAATCGGTAGTTTCATCAATGGAGCGTACAGGAAAGAAAGACTTTAGAGCCAACTTGTCACAAGGCGGCAGCGGTCGAAAAATTGAATTGACAGCCGAGCAAAAACAACTTTGTGTTGATGCGTCCAAAGCGTTGGGTTTAGATTTTAGTGGGGTTGATTTAATGATTGATGAAAACGGAAAAGCATACGTGATTGAAGTGAACGGTAATCCAGGCACGGGCATTATAAAAATCACGGGTCATAATCATTTTACTGACCTGGTTAAATTTGTTGAAAAGAAAGTAGGCAAAGAGAACAAGGAAAGTGAAAAAGAGGAATCAGCCGAAAAAGCTAAGGTATCCGAAGAACAACGGCTAAGAATGAGATACGCAAGATTCTTTAAAGACGTCTAATGAGTAAGAAATCAAATACCCCGGCAATTGATGAAGATGCAAAAGATGAAGCTTACCGAGATAACTTTCTACAAGAAATTTACGAGGCGCATCAAACATATCTTTCGTACTTATCAATTGAAGCAGATACGAAAATTCATAACAATGCTGAGAATTTAGACGCTGAAGATAGCTAAAAAAGACTGAATTTATCTAAAAATAACCCTAAAACGCTAAAAAAATGGCTGTTTTTAGGGTTATTCCGTTCTGTGAGAACACTATTCCGCTCTTTATAAACTACAAAATACTGACAATCAAAGTTTTATACCAAAAAATACCTCAAAAATTTCCGCTCTTCTGTGATAGCATGGCCCGCCCTTTATCGTGTTTGGCAATTGCCGGTATAAAAATGAATATATGTGAGCGAGAAAGAAGTGTTAGCAAACTATTGAAACTGTTAGCAACTTGTGAGCAAGAAAAAACCCTTAAAACAGGCTGTTTTAAGGGTTTTTGTGTTTTTTGTGGTCTCGTAGGGATTCGAACCCCAAACCTTCTGATCCGTAGTCAGATGCTCTATCCAATTGAGCTACGAAACCATATCTTTCTATGTATTTCCCATTGTTTTGGGACTGCAAAGGTAGAGCTTTATAAAGAAAAGTCAAACATAATTTTACTAAAAATTTACTTTTATTTATCTTCAATCTGATTATCAGTGGGTTTCCATTTAAATAAAAATACATAAACCATACTCAAACATACATTTTTAAGAGTCAATTTTCAACTTTAACCCATCATAACCCAATCTTATATTGAGCGGAAGTGCTCTTTCTACTTCGCCATGCTTTCCCATTTTATGGCTAATGTGGGTAAAATAGGCCATTTTAGGGTGCAGCACCTCAACCATATCAATAGCTTCTTGTAGCGTAAAATGAGAAATATGCTTTTCAAGCTGCAAAGCTCCCAAGACAAGTACATCTAAGTTTTTGAGTTTGTCTTGCTCAGTTTTGGAAATATTATTGACGTCGGTTATATAAGCAAAATTCCCTATCCTAAATCCAAAGACAGGCAAACGATGATGCAGCACATCAATAGGGGTAAAAGTGATGTCCGCAATTTCAAAGGGTTCATTAGCTATTTCGTAAAGTTGTAAACGAGGAATGCCCGGATAACGATATTCGGCAAAAACATAGTCAAATTCTCGGCGAAGTTGTTCTAACACCTCCGCGCGTCCATATACGGGCATATCGCGTCTTTGAAGAAAATTAAATGCCCGTACATCGTCAAGACCTGCCGTATGGTCTTTGTGCTGGTGTGTAAAAATGACCGCGTCAAGGTGTGAAATACCCTCGCGAAGCATTTGCTGGCGGAAATCGGGTCCTGTGTCTATCACAAAACTCCGCCCGTGGGTCTCAATGTGAACGGATACCCGCAGGCGTTTGTCGCGATAATCCAGCGAACGGCAAACTTCACATTGACAGCCAATAAGTGGCACACCCGAAGATGTACCAGTTCCGAGTAGGGTAATAATCATGGGGGAGGAATGAGAAATAAAAACTAAGAGAGATGAGTGATAAGAGATGAATTTATCTCTTATCACTCATCGTTTATCACTCCTCACTTATTTATTCTTCTGTCAATTCATTTACAATCTCGACAAGGCGGTCGAAATTGAGGGGTTTTACGAGTACATCGTTGAAACCTGCGGCCTTAAATTCTTCTTCGGAATAGTTTTTTGCATTGCCTGTAATAGCTACTACAGGTAAATTAGCTTTTTTCTTGTCACTTAATAATCGGATAGCTTTTACACATTCCATCCCATCCATGATAGGCATATTGATGTCGAGCAGGACAATATCGAAATCTTCTTTGTCCACAATTTGCATGACTTGCTCTCCGTTTTTAACGGCGGTGATTTCGTAATTCTGAAACTCCAAAATCTTACGAGCTAAATTTTGGATAACAGAACTATCTTCGGCAATAAGAACGCGCTTTTGCGACATGGTAAAATGAAGTTTTGGTGGTTTAATGCTTTTGAGTGCAAAAGAACAAATAAAAGCGACACTAAGAAACAGAAAAATTAGCAACTGAAAAATAGAAAGATAGAAAAGGGGCAAAAACTATTCCATTAATCAAAAATTTCGACTCTTTTTCATAAAAATTCTTTAGTTTAAAGTACAGTTTCGGGAATGTAACACTTGATGATTTTTTTCAAATTTTGCAGGATTACCACCTAAAGTGTCTTCTATCGCTCCCCATTATGAGAAAGTATAACTCAACGACATTGTCAACAAACGAGGAAGCACCGAACGAAACATATAAGGACGCCCCGTAGTCTGCACTACTTTTAAGTCAGTAGAGGCAATAGCCGCTAATGACGATTTGTTGAGTAGTTTTTTTATGTCTTTTATCCGAAGTTGTTGAGCTAATTATTAGTTCATTTACGCCATTTTTGCACACTAATATTTTTTCATCGGGCTATTCCCTGTTATCTTCGCACTCATATCACTCTCTTCCACGCGCATGAATCGTAATATCACCGACGGGCTTAATTTCTTCTCCAAACTCACACGCAAGCGCGTTTGGAATGCTTTGAAGGTGTTGTATAGCTACTATGAGTCCAAAGCTACAGGGCGCGCTACACACCGAGGATTGCCGATGAGTATTTCTTTTGAACCTACCACCTCTTGCAATCTGCGCTGCCCCGAATGTCCCAGCGGTTTGCGTTCATTCACGCGCCCCACGGGAATGTTGGAAGGGGATTTGTTTCGTCGAACCATTGATGAACTCTCGGACACATTACTTTACCTTATTTTTTACTTTCAAGGAGAACCTTATTTACATCCTAAATTTTTGGATTTGGTCAAATATGCCTCACAAAAGGGTATTTACACGGCTACTTCCACCAATGCCCACTACTTGACTGATGCCGCCGCTCGCCGCACAGTAGAAAGTGGCCTCGACCGACTCATTGTTTCTATTGACGGCACTACGCAAGACGTCTATCAGCAATACCGCGTGGGAGGAAACTTGGAAAAAGTGCTGGATGGAACGCGAAATATCTTGAAATGGAAACGGGAATTGAAGTCTAAAACACCACATGTCGTGTTTCAGTTTTTGGTGGTACGACCCAACGAGCACCAAATCGAAGATGTAAAACGATTGGCCAAAGAAATAGGCGTGGACGAAGTAGGGTTAAAAACGGCTCAAATTTACGACTATGAACACGGCGACCCGCTGATTCCGACGATTGACAAATATTCGCGTTATACCCAACAAACCGACGGAACGTACCAAATCAAAAATGGCCTTGATGGTCACTGCTGGAAAATGTGGCATTCCTGCGTCATTACGTGGGATGGCAAAGTAGTTCCTTGCTGTTTTGACAAAGACGCCCATTACCGCCTCGGTGACGTATCAGAAACTTCTTTCAAACAACTGTGGCAAAGCGACGCTTATCAACAATTTAGGCAATCACTGATTCGTTCGCGCTCCGAAATTGAAATGTGTAAAAACTGCACCGAAGGTACGCAAGTGTGGGCATAGGGACCTGAGTTAGCTGCTGAGTATCCTTTATAATCAACCTATTACTCCCCCAAAAAGTCGGTAGTGGATGCGTTTCGACAAACCTTGAGTTCGTCGTCTTTAGAGAAAGCCATTCAGCAATTTGGAACGTTGAAAACAGACAAAGGCCACATCTTTAACGAAGGAGAAATGAATGCTTTGGACTATGAACTTATGGCAGAAGGAAAAATGAAACAAGCCGTAGTTGTATTTAATCTCAATGTTGAAGCCTATCCCAATTCTTTCAACGTCTATGATAGTCGGGGTGAAGCCTATATGAAAAATGGTGATAAAGCTGCTGCCATAAAGGATTATAAAAAGTCAATTGAACTCAATCCCCGCAACATAGGCAGTATAGAAAAGCTCAAAGAATTGGGAGAAAAAGTCGAAGCGCCCAAGGATGTTGTCGTACCCGCTGCCATTTTAGAAACCTACTTAGGGCAATATGAATTGATGCCTAATTTTATTCTGACTGTCACCAAAGAAGGTGACAAGATGATCACTCAAGCGACTGACCAAGGGAAAATTGAAAATTTTGCCGAATCTGAAACCAAGTTCTACCCCAAAGTGATGGAGGCTCAAATTGAATTTGTCAAAGATGAGGCGGGGAAAGTAT